>DATAXH010000140.1:0-9559 GCA_036266775.1 Candidatus Babeliales bacterium
AGGCTCTTCCCCATTCGCTCACCACTACAAAGGGAATCACTTTGTTTTCTTTTCCTTGCGCTACTTAGATGTTTCAGTTCACGCAGTTCGCCTTACTACAATATATATTCATGTAGTAATACCTCAGGTTTACCCAAGGCAGGTTGCCCCATTCGGAAATCTTCGGATCAAAGCTTGATTGACAGCTCCCCGAAGCTTATGGCAGTCTTCCACCTCCTTCATCGCCTCTTGATGCCACAGGCATCCACCAAATGCCCTTTTTAATTAACCACAAATTTGTTGGTTACTCAAACATTGAGCACTCATTAATACATATATGTCAAAGATCGCAAATTTTTTATATTACTACTTTTTTTTGAACAACATACACAAGAAAAAAACAATAGAAGATCAAATAATTTTGGTGGAGATGAGCGGATTCGAACCGCTGACCTACCGCGTGCAAAACGGTCGCTCTGCCAACTGAGCTACACCCCCGGAACTTTCACGCTGGGCATCGCCAATAATGCAAAAACAACAAGCAAATCATTGATGTGCCTATGACTTTGAACAATACCCTTTATACAATATTGCCTATAGCCCACGCATGGTAGAATTTTTTTAACCACCAAACAATTTGTTTGGAAAATTTTTTAAAATTAAAACCTTATGGTGGGCCTAAGTCGACTCGAACGACTGACCTCTCCGTTATCAGCGGAGTGCTCTAACCAGCTGAGCTATAGGCCCATAAGCCGTATCATCGATTTTTTCAACAGGACCCAGTATTTAAATAACACCTATATATAGAACAAATATAAAAATATTTGCCCAGATTCTCCCTCGAAAGGAGGTGATCCAGCCGCAGGTTCTCCTACGGCTACCTTGTTACGACTTCACCCCAATCACCATACATACCTTAGGTATCCGCCTCCTTTTCAGGTTGGCTAAGATAACTTTGGGTACAAACAGCTCTCATGGTGTGACGGGCGGTGTGTACAAGGTCCGAGAACGTATTCACCGCGCCGTTATGATGCGCGATTACTAGCGATTTCAACTTCATGAGGTCGAATTGCAGACCTCAATCCGAACTTAGACTAACTTTATGGGGTTTGCTTGACTTTGCAGTTTTGCTTCCCTTTGTATTAGCCATTGTAACACGTGTGTAGCCCTGGACATAAGGACCATGATGACTTGACGTCATCCCCACCTTCCTCCCGGTTTCCCGGGCAGTCCCATCAAAGTGCTTAATCTAAAAGATTACTAGCAACTGATAGCAGGGGTTGCGCTCGTTAGAGGACTTAACCAAACATCTCACGACACGAGCTGACGACAGCCATGCAGCACCTGTGTACCTGTTTGAGCCGAAACCCAAAAGACCATATTTCTACAGCTGTCAAGTACATGTCAAGCCCAGGTAAGGTTCCTCGCGTAGTGTCGAATTAAACCACATGTTCCACCGCTTGTGCGGACCCCCGTCAATTCTTTTAAGTTTTAGCCTTGCGACCATACTCCCCAGGCGAATCACTTAACGCGTTAGCTACGACACTGATCCAGCTAAGCCGAACCAACATCTAGTGATTATCGTTTACGGCGTGGACTACCAGGGTATCTAATCCTGTTTGCTCCCCACGCTTTCGTGCCTCAATGTCAGGAATGAGCCAAGAAGCTGCCTTCGCCATTGGTGTTCCTCCCGAGATCCACGCATTTTACCGCTACTCCGGGAATTCCACTTCTCTCTCTCACCCTCTAGCGCGCCAGTTTTCATTGCGGTACTCCAGTTAGGCTGAAGCCTTTAACAACAAACTTAACACACCATCTACGCACCCTTTACGCCCAGTGATTCCGAATAACGCTCGCACCCTTCGTATTACCGCGGCTGCTGGCACGAAGTTAGCCGGTGCTTCCTCTGATGGTACCGTCATATTTTACATTTATTAGACGTAAACCTTTCTTCCCATCTGACAGGAGTTTACAATCCTAAGACCTTCATCCTCCACGCGGCGTCGCTGCGTCAGGCTTTCGCCCATTGCGCAATATTCCCCACTGCTGCCTCCCGTAGGAGTCAGGCCCGTATCTCAGTGCCTATGTGACCGTACACCCTCTCAGGCCGGTTAACCGTCATAGCCTTGGTGAGCCTTTACCTCACCAACAAGCTGATAGTCCGCAAGCTCATCCTATAGCGACGACATAAAAGACGTCTTTCTCCCCGAAGGGACTTATGCAGTATTAACCCCAATTTCTCAAGGGTATTCCTCACTACAGGGCAGATTCTTACGTGTTACTCACCCGTCCGCCGCTTTACTCATTCCCGAAGGAACTTTCTCGCTCGACTTGCATGTGTTAGGCACGCCGCCAGCGTTCATTCTGAGCCAAGATCAAACTCTTCATCACTGAATTGAATATAACTGGGATCCTATCGAAAAAATCGATAGATACGAAACTTTTTCTTGTGTATTTCAAAGAACTTTTTAATTTTTTTTAATTTTCTTAAATCAACGACTGATTCGCGGTTTGTTGAAAACGTTTTAATCAATTGTTATTGAAAATTATAAACCTATTTCACACTAAGTCAACACTTTTTTACAACTTTTTTAAAAAAAAATTTGTAAGCCCTCAAGGCAGTCTTCATATTTAATGAATAATACGAAACTTTTAAACTATACAATCTCAATGAATATACCGATCCACGCAATCTTTCTGCGGTATCATAGCCCTATAATTATGCCTGGTTGCTCTTATTCAAAAAAAAGGTTTTTTGGATAAAAATAGGTAAAAAGAGTTATATATTATATGTATAAATATAAACAAGTACAGAGGTTCTTGACTCTTCCCCCAAACGCTCTGTTATATATCAATACAATATTTTTACTTTTTACCAGGAGAATCTATGAAATATTTTTATGGTCTTTTACTCTGTTCCATGGTGTTTTATCTTCACTGTGCTCAAGATCCTATTCTTGTTCCTCAAGTAGCGATAGCCCAATCCTCTCTCGATGATATTATCGCCCACGCTAACTTAGACCCCATAATAGCCCAAGCTTTAACAGATGAGGTAAACAATATTTCTCAACAAGCAAATGCCAATCTCCAACAAAATATGCAAGAAGTACAAATTGCGACCGCTTTGACCACCCTGATGCAAACTATTCAAACAATGGCGAAATCCAATCCTTCCCTATCTTCCTATAGCTCATTGTTCAGTAGTTTAAAATATGCTGCACACGCAAATTCTGTCCAAAAACTGTTAACAGGAGCATATCCTGAAAAATTCCAAAATCAACTTTACTACACTAACCCTTATACTGAAAACATAGGGTTTATCATTAATGACTATATATTTGATGAAATTCTTACGGCACTTATAACTGTAATAGCTCCCACAACCTTTGGAAAAGCCCTGGGATTAAATTCAAATACATTCTCAAAAAGTTTTGCTACTGCCATTCTTGCAGGTCTAGTTGCTCAGTGCGCATGGTTATTAGAAAAGAAATTTCTTGTTTTACCTTTTTTACAACAATTACAAAATAATACCGACACACAAAATAGTTAAAAAATATAAACTTTTTTTCATTCATATATTCACATAAAAAAGGTGTCTTTTTGAAGGCGCCTTTTCCTTATTATATATACGAGGTATACTTACATTAAATTCACTCTCTAAATCAAAGGTTTTTTCCATGCTCATAGATGATCTTCACGAACAACTCAAAAACATGATTCCTGATATTCAAACTATTATATCTTTTTGGAATAACGCGCAGCTTGAAAAAAAATTCCAAACTCTTGAAGCTACATCTCAAGAAGAAGAATTTTGGAAAAATCCAAAACAAACTGATATCTCAAAAGAACTTCAACACATTCGCACATTACGAGATCATTATCTTGAAATAACAACCACTCATAAAGAACTCAGTGAGCTTGTTGATCTTTTTGCCGAAAATGAAAGTGAACTCGCCAAAATATCTTCAGAGATAACAATATTACGTAAAAAAGTTATTGCATTTAAAATACAGCTTTTATTAAACGAACCTGGCGATACATCAAACTGTTTTGTACACATTCATGCTGGTGCCGGTGGAACAGAATCTCAAGATTGGGCAAATATGCTTTTACGCATGTATTATCGTTTTTGTGAACGCAATAACTTTCATGCAGATACTATCGATTATCAAGCGGGAGAAGAAGCTGGTATAAAATCAGTCACCCTTTTTATTCGCGGAAAAAATCCTTATGGATATTTCAAGAGTGAACACGGTGTTCATCGCTTAGTCAGAATTTCTCCTTTTGATGCAAATAAACGTCGTCATACATCCTTCACAAGCATTATGGTTACACCAGAAGTACCAGAACTTGATATTATCATAGATCCAAAAGATTTACGTATTGATACGTACCGTGCAAGTGGCGCTGGCGGACAACATGTTAACAAAACTGATTCTGCTGTGCGTATTACACATTTACCAACAAATATCGTTGTTCAATGTCAAAATGAACGTTCTCAACAACAGAATAAAGCATTTGCTATGAAAATGTTATATGCAAAACTTGCACAAAAAATGAAAGATGAACAAGAAGCAAAACTGAGCGCAGGTATTGAAAAAAGAAAAATTGAATGGGGATCACAAATTAGATCCTATGTATTACATCCTTATAAAATGGTAAAAGATCATCGTACTGATTTTGAATCCCCACAACCAGACAAAGTTCTCGATGGAGAATTAATAGATTTTATTGAAGCATTTCTTGTTTGGCGTAGCACTATCTAACATCAATTTTAAATTTTTAATATTAATGATTGTATCTTTTACAAAAAAAATGTTAACTCTGCTAAAGAAATTGTTTAATTCAAAAAAGGAGTTCTTTTTTATGAAAAAATCGAGGCAATTATTAATTATCTTATTATGCATACCATATGTATATGCAGATTCCACAGTTCCTCAAATTGATAAACAGAAAAAATCTTGCATTCCTTGTAACGCTAATTGCAATGATAATTGCAATACTGACTTTAATTTCGAATGTTGCCGAGGACCCCGCGGAAAAAGAGGTCGTAGAGGACCAGCCGGCACAAGTGGAACAGGTGCTACAGGAGCAACTGGAGCAACTGGTGGTTGTGGTGTAAGTGAGATCTGGATGAATGCACTTCAAATGGCTGGATGCGGTGAAGGTCCACTATGGCCAACTATAGCTAGCGCATCTCCTTATGGTGGATGTACTGCTATTCCAGTATGGCCTTTACCTAATCCACTTGTAGAGCAAGTTGGAGGATGGGGAGCTTTCAATATACCAAATGATCTTGATAATACTAAGCCAGTTACTATTGTTGCACATCTACTTATTTCAAGCACAGATGGCTCTCCTGTAGGAAGTCTGGCAGCGCTTGAGGTAGATATTGCTTATTTAACCAATAATGAAATAGGAGGAATAACCCCTCCTGCCACAGGTTATTCTGATATTGAAGTGAGTGGAGATTTTACTGTTACCCCACCTGATACTACTGGTAGCAGTAATGTGAGACAGCTGAGCATTCCAATTTCTCTTAATCCAGCCCTCATAGCTCCTGGAGATTGGGCATTTGTTGCAATTGTTCGAACACCTGCAACAACAGATGAATATGAGAATGGTATATCTTTATCAACCGTTTCTCTTCAATATTCACGACTTTGCTCATAGAAATTCATAGAACCTAATGCTCTATAAAAAAAGCCTTACTTTTTTTAAGTAAGGCTTTTTTATAATTTCAATAAAACATAACATTACATATAAGTTTACATATAAAACCATTCATTGATTTTTGTGAGATATTTTTACTACAACTGGGACAAATATATAATCTTTTTTTTCCACGTCGAGGTGAGCGCAAATAGTACAAGTTCTACAACCGTAACGGTTTATCTCATCAGTTCTGGACTTGTGAGTGAAGCCTCAACTGGCTCTATTACTGTACAATTATTAGCAGTTGCAGATCCTTCATAAATAATAAAAGGTCCCGGTATAAAAACCATACCGGGACCTTTTATTATTTATACTTGTTTACGTGATTCGTAACAATTCATATTAATTTGCGCATATTTATAATCTGGATAAGCCGCATATGCTTTGCATGCAGCCCATTCACCAATTTCAAACTCATTAATATACCAACAGCAACGAGCAAGCAATTCATAACGATAATAGTCGTATAAATAATTTTCAATAAATAAAACATCTTGAGCTGGATATTCTACATCACACGCACGCCGAGCAAATAAAAATGCTAAATCCATCTGATTTATATACACATAATAATCAGCAATCTCAACTAATGGTTCTATACGATGCGGACGCATTTGATATGCTTGCATATAATATTCAAGCGCTTCTGACCAATCATATTGATCTTTATAGTCTGATTGTAAAACTAATTTCTTAATGGTTTGTGCTAAACGGTATCGTACAATAAAATCTTCTTCATCCCAACCAACCATTCCAACACGCATTTTATAAAAATCATACGCTTCTTGCCAATTTCCAAGATCTTCACATGTACGTGCTAAATAAAATAAAGTTCGTGTACACCATGGTTTATTTTCATGTTCTTTAAGTAATAATTCACGATCTCTAACAAATCGCTTTGCTGTTTTTGCAATTCCATGTGATTCTGGCAAAAAATCAAAATAAATAGTTTCAGGAACTTTCACGCTCATTGCTTGCGCAACCACTTCATGAACCACACCCATAAAACGCACACCACGATTACAACGAAATAATCTACAAATATAATTACCAAGATTAGCAATGCTCATTAAATAAGAAGAATATACATCACCACGCTGTAAACAAAGTTCGCAAAATTTAACTAATGCTCGAGCATCATTCAAATACCATTCAGCATCAGGCATAACCATAAACGCTGCATTGGGAAATTTTTCTTGTGCCAAATCAAGTGCACGATTACGCGATGTTGCAAAATCAATAAATGGTTCTTGTGCAATATATCCTTGTGTAATACCATGCTCAGCAAAAAACTGTTCTGTTACTGCAATAGTGTTATCAGTTGAACCTGTATCAAAAATAAAAAATGAATCAACACCACCATCAATAAACGGTTGCAATGTTGCTCGCATTACCGTCTCTTCATTCTTAACCATCAATACAACAACAAGAATCGGATCATAAATAGATTGTTCATGTGCATATGCACACTGTAAAACAAAAAGAAAACTCAATAACATGCATGCTATATTCTTCATCATCCTCTCCCACAAATTAAAAAAACTTTTTTATGAAAGAATAGCAATGCACTTGAAGAGGGTCAACTTAAGGCTAACGGCTTAATGAAATAACACGAATGCAATTCAAGAAAAATTAAAAAATTAACTTGATCTTATCACGCTCGTCCTGATGCTTCGTCAAGCTCAGCAGTAAACACCTGCCTTGAGAACTTGCCGTGCCTGCCGGCCTGTCCTTTGTAGCTTTAGCGAAAGAGGAAGCCTTGGCAAAGACAGGTTGAAGAATATCTTCGAGCGCTCAACAAAAAAATCTATACTGTAAAACTAAAAAACATGGTAAAGTATTCAACTAAAAATAGAGAACTTACGAAAGATCCTACATGTTGCATAACAAAATAATTATTTTTCTTATAACATTACATTTGAATAACATGCTTTTCAGCATGGAAGTTGAGCTAATTGAGCAAAAATCCAACTTAATTCAATTATTAGAACCACTTGAACCAAAAATTAAACAAGAAATAATGAATCTTACAAATCTAAATCCAAAATACTGGTGGTACTTAGAGAAACCAGCAGAAAAACTAAATTTTCAATCATTTTGCTTTGACCCATCTGACAATTTCCTCATAACATATGGATGGCGTCCTAAAATGCGCTTATTTAATATCAAAACACAGCAAGAAATTGACATTTCTTATACCAAACACAGCGGCGAACTTAATTCAGCTTGCTTTGACTCATCTGGAAAATTCCTCGCCATAACATTACATAATTACTCACCTTCTCAGCATAGTTACAACAACAAAACAAATATCATCGATCTACAAACATATGAAAGCATCGCTTGGCTTTCATGTGGAGAAAAAGAGATCTACTTCGATTCTTCTGAAAGATATTCTATGGTTCCACGTATGTCTTTTAAACCCTATGTAATAACCCAATATAAAGATTATACATTGGAACAATTATTGCTCAAAAAGGCATTCCTCACATGGCTACTTATTGAAAAACCAAATAAAAAAATAATAACAATCGAACAACTTTTGGAAGATGTAGTATTAAAATGCACCATTCCCTATGGATTGCTTGAAATTTGGTCTACATTTCCACAAAATATGCAAGAAGCTTTGTGGAGAACTATGGAACATAGAATTCAGACATATGGCAAGGATATTAATAAAGATAACTGCATCGTACAATGAATTATTAAATGCGCTCGAGGAAAACCCTTCAACCTGACTTCGTTAAAACTTCGTCAGGCACGGCAAGTTCAAGTCAGGTGTTTACTGCTGAGCTTGTCGAAGCATCAGGGCGAGCGCAGTGAGAACTGAACGCAGTGTTTAGTGCTGAGCTTAATGAAGCGTCAGGGCGAGCGCGAAGGAGATAAGTGCAATACTTGTTAAGTCGAATTCATGCAATTATTGCACGTAACAACATACACAGAGAATTACTTGCAAAAACTCCTGACCAAAACGGATACCATTCTTCTTTATCAGATGACAATGCAGCTAATAATCCACCAGTCACAAGACCAAATGTAATATCAAGCGGCATCAATAAACCACCCAATACTAACATTGGATTGAGGCGAATTTGTTGAAGCAACAATCCAAATAAAGCACCAAGTGCAAGAACGATATAATCAAAACATTGTGCTTGAATAAGAAGTTGCCGCGATTGTGCGCGATATGCAAACAGTTCAGGTGATCCTAAACCAAAATGATTAATCAACAACCAAAAAATTAGTCCAATAGATAGTGAAGCTATCAAAAGTCCTAGTAATTGATATTTGCGCATTGTTGTACGAGAAATATCAGATAACTGAGCCAATTTACGCCCAAATAACACATCAGCTGCAACACCGCCTGCCATTTCAACAAATGTAGCAATCAAAACAATTTGTACATAATCTATTCTAAAAATAAGCATTGCTGGCACCATCACAAATGTTGCAAACCGTCCCAATAATGCCAAACCAATTCGTCCTGCAATTGCTGCAATTTGGTACGTAGTAATAGCCGTACACACAACCAAATACAACTGCACATACCAGGGAAATTTAAAATAAGATAAGAACAACATCAACCCTACGGCAATGCAGCACGAAAACAAAACATCACGAGCATGAAAAAAATTGATAAAAAAATTGTCTGCATTCGTCATTTTATTAATGCCACTTTTCATGCCATTAATGATTTGTTTGGGCATAGAAATAACACTCATCAGAGTAATGAACAACACAATGCCACTACAAAATGCAAGCGTAAATTCCATGGATGAGATAGAAGAAAAAAACAGTCGCTTAACAGGATTCAAAACAATAATATTGGCAACTGCTCCTGCTGCAAGCGGTACAGCTATAACAT
>DATAXH010000141.1:0-3430 GCA_036266775.1 Candidatus Babeliales bacterium
CGCGGGCGATTTCTTTTGCAAGACCGTCTGGAATTTGACCATGTTCAATACAATAACGAATTTCTTCACTGATTCTTTTAACGTTTTTTAAATCATTGATATCCGTAATTTGTTGCGTAAGATTGGAAATGTGCTCAACTAAATTGTTGTAATTCATGTATGCATTATATCCATCAACGGTAATTGCAAAACCTTGCGGCACTCTAATTCCTTGCGAACTCAGTGCATTAATCATTTGCCCCAGTGATGCATTTTTTCCCCCAACAAGATGTATATCAGAAAGTCTTACATTATGCAGTTTTTTAATATAACGATATTCTGATTTTGTTTTTTCTGGAGTTGAAAGAAAGAGGAGTAAAACAGTATATCGCAATGCTTTCATAGAGATCCTTTTGCAAAAAATATATTTTTTATAAGCGAAGTAGGATAAAGGTAGTATAAGGTTTTTCTTTTTTGCAATATTTTGCAATAACATCATTGACCAAATTGTTATAATATGGTAAAACCTTAGCGAATGTTAATTTTTACAAAAAAGGTTGTTCTATGAAGTTACATTTCTCAAGAGATATGATTATTGTTTCATTGTTATGTGTCAGCAATGTACTTGCTAATCCAAACGATAATCAAGAACGGCATACTTCAAATAATGATAAAGTACGTTACGATTACATTATTGTTGGAGGAGGTACTGCTGGATGTATTCTTGCTCGTAAATTAAGCGATGATCATCACAATTCTGTTCTCGTACTTGAAGCAGGCGGTAATTATGTTCATAATCCAATAGTGCTTGATCCTGATTGGGTAGACAATGGAGGAACATTACTCACTGATCCAAGATTTGCGATAAATTATCCAATATTGATGCCACCATTAACTGTACATTCTTATTCTGAAGGGCATTCATTAGGAGGGGGTGCAACCCATAATTTCTTACTTGCTGTGAGAGGAACTCCAAGTATTTATAATGAATGGGCAGCAGTAACAGGAAATTCGCAATGGTTATATACAAATATGTTGCCTTTGATGAAAGATCTTGAAACATATACACCTGATGGCACTGTTGCTAATCCGGCAGAACGTGGCTTTAGTGGACCAATTTCAATAACTCAAAATCCACCATTAGATCCAATTTCAGGAGATTATTTAAGTTCATTATCAGCTGTGACATTAACACCATTTATTTCTGATTATAATGATCCTTCTCTTGGTGATATTGGTATTTCTGCTGTTCAACAGTTTATAACACCGGGAGCAGGTAGTCATAGAAGCTTTTCTGCTCTTGAATTTTTGAGTCCTGTTATTGATGCCAATGGGAATGGTCTTCATGGAAGAAAACTTACCGTCATCACGAATGCTCAGGTTTTAGACATTAGAATTAATAGTCAAAAACGTGCAACATCAGTACATTATACCGTACAAAATAATGAAAAGCATGAAGTTGAATATGAACTCATCAAAGCAAGTTTGACGAAAAATACTGGAATATTAATTTTAACCGCAGGATCCATAAATACACCAAAATTATTATTACAATCAGGTGTTGGTCCAGTAGCAGACCTTGAAGCAATTGGTCTTCCTGTTGTATTGGATAGTCCAAATGTTGGTCAAAACTTACAATGTCAATACGGTGGTGCGGCGATTCTTACAGGAAATGTTCCGTTTGAAGCAGAAGCATTTATTGATGGATACCCTTACATGCCTAATGATGGTGTGCGTCGTATACAAATTATTAATTCACCAATTGGTCCTGATCTTATTATGGCTCTTCCATTAATTACTAATCCACAGAGCCGAGGATCAGTGACGCTTGTTACCAATAATCCATTTATTGATCCTAAAGTTCAGATAGGGTTGTTTACTGATGGGGCAGTTTCTACATCAGGAACGGATGCATATTTACAAGTTTCATTCTATAAGATTATTCAAGCAGCTGCGACAGCGGCCGGACAAACGGTTATTTATCCTAGTCCAGCTCAATATGCATCAGATGCTACATTATTAGCTGCTGCAGAAGCAATGATAACAATACAATCGCATGCTTCGGGTACTGCAAGAATGGGTACAAATATATCCAATAGTGTGCTTGATGGTAATCTGAAAGTACATGACTTGGAAAATATATATGTTATGGATAATAGCGCAGCCCCGGAAACAGAAAATGGTAATACATGTTCTCAAGCATATTATATTGCAGAAAGAGGATCTATTATTTTAGGAGCTCCGATACCACCAATTTTGTAATAACATAGAATTTGTAAAAAAGAAGCGGTATGATTTGTTCATATCGCTTCTTTTTTTTATAATAGGGAATTTTAAAATGGTGAAAGATTTTACAGCATTATATAGAAAAATTATTGAACCTATTATTATTAAATATGCTCCTGATGCAAAAATTATTTTGTATGGATCGCGTGCTCGTGGAGATTTTAGGCAGGGTTCTGATATTGATGTTGCAGTGGATATGGGATATGTTATTGATCGTCACGTGATAAATAAAATTCTTGGTGATGTGGAAGAGTCAAAATTACCTATTGGTTTTGATATAGTTGATTTTAGAAAAGTATCTGAAGATATGCAAAAAGAAATTATGAAAGATGGTATTGTATGGAAATAAAAAAGAATATAGCTTTATTTTTACAGGCATTACTAACTCTTGAAGATGGTATTGATGCATTTTTGTCTTGTAAAGTTTGTTATCAAAAACAGCCTACAGAAGAAAATGAACGATGGTTGAAAATTGCGCGAGATTCTTTAATTCAACGTTTTGAATATTGCATGGATCTTTTTTGGAAGACGGTCAAATTATATCTTGAAGAAACAATTAATGTATCATTTACTGGTATTATTTCATCACGTGGAGTATTACGTGAAGCTTTTAAAGCACGCTTGCTATCTGAAGAGGAAGGCAGCCGATGTATGGATATGGTAGAAGCAAGAAATAAAACATCATATACGTATCATGAACTGTTGGCAGACGAAGTTGCGCATGAAATTCCTCAATATTATGAATTGATGAAACATATAGTTGATCGCATGCAAGATGACAGTGATCATTCATAAAATAATAAATTTGGATATAGTAATGGAAAAAAAAGCAGAAATATTTTTAGTGCAAGAAAGCATGGTATGGGCAGCTATTTGTACGGCTTCACAAAATACTATTGTGCAAGTTTTTGCGCAAAACGGTAAATTTGATTGGTGCGAACCGTATCGTATTGAAGCGCAGTCTGAAGGCTTTGCAACCGGTTTTTTAATTGATGATAATGGATATGTTGTTACTAATTCACATGTTGTTGAGAGTGCGAAATATATTTGGATTCAAATTCCTGTTCTTGGAAGACAAAAACTTGATGTTGATGTTGTTGGTATTTGTCCTGATCGCGACATTGCATTGTTAAAAATTAATGATGCAGGACTAGAGACATTGCGG
>DATAXH010000142.1:0-2020 GCA_036266775.1 Candidatus Babeliales bacterium
GCACATGTTGTGCTGTGTTGTTCTTTAATATGTTCACATTCATGCGTCACTATTGCTTCTTGCTCATCAATATTATTAACTTTTTTTATTTTAGGAAGTAATGCAATAAATCCATAAAATTGAGGCTGATCTGTATGTATGACAAGCTGCCCTTCTCGTACGCTCCAATTATGATAAGGTGCCATAGTTATTGCATCTTCAAAAATCTCTTTTTGCAACTCCTCATCATCTCTCTTATCAATGATATTGATGCTATCAGGATTGATCTTATCTCGTTGTAAACATCTGATAATCATTGCAGATAATTCCATTGGAATTGTTGTATCATGATGAATATTTGGTTCAGGTTTACTCATGTATTCTCTACCAAATTTTTTAAGATCATTACGTATATCAAAACAAAAAGATATAGTTGATTCATCTAATTCATTTTTACAGAAAAGAATATCTATTGCTTTATGCTCTTGTGAACGTAGGTCATTCTCAATTTTTTGAAATTCTGATTCGATCGATGCTATCTTTTTTTGAAATATATCTTTACTCACATAACTTGTTGTCATTGTCAACGCAGAAGATAACTTTGATGACATTAATTGAAAAATATTAATTACAGGAACAGACACATTTTTATAAATTCGTCCTCTCATAGTTTCTGTATCTTTATACCATGGTATTTCTTGCCCTAAAGTAGACAACGTGCTTAATAAAAAAAATGTTCCTATATATTTCATGCAATATCCTCCAAAATTACTTCAACAATTCATTCGTCCATTTTTTATACACAGCTAAATCATTATCAGAAAATAAAACAAATCGCACTTCATCAAATGCTTTTGGATGTTTTTTTATAAAACCTTTCACCGCTGCAAAAGCAATCGGAGTAGCTTCATTAATATCGTATCCAAATATTGCAGTACTGATTGCAGGAAATGCCATGCTTCGTAATCCATTATCTGCAGCAACCTGCAAACTGTTTGTATACGCATCACGCAATAACTGTTTTTTATGTGGAGTTGTACCGCGCGGCCCTGTTGTATGAACTATTTTTTTGATACCTATTTTTTCTAAATCAAATGCAGGAGTGATAACCGCTTTTCCCATTGGACAACGTTCGCCATCTATGAGCGCCGGCATTGCATCACAATATTTTTGTAGTCTTGGCCCTGCCGCTTTAGAAATTGCTCGCGCAACACCACCACCATGCCGTAAATCTTCATTTGCAGCATTCACGATTGCATCAACTTTTTGCTGCGTAATATCACCTTGTACAATCGTAATTTTAGTTGTACCAATCTGTAATGGTTGCTGTTGTGCATTAGATTCTACCGTTGATTGTGTAAATCCCAATGCTGTTAATAATGATAACGCCCATGATTTTATGTATTCCATAGCGATTCCTTTTTTATGATCCATTCTCTCTTACATCAACATCAAACGAAATAACATGCTTCCTATTATTTTTTTCACGTAATTGTACATTAAATTGCGGATTATAATCTGCAGTCTTCACAAAAATAAGTCCCTCATAATGATCACCAGCTTTAATAATCACTTTTTTATGCACTATTTTTTCTGCAAGATCTTTTTTCATACGTTTGTTCATAATCATAGATTTAATAGACTTGCCAAAAAAAACAAGAGCTGTAGCGCCACATATTATACTCGGCGCTAAAAAGGCTGCTGCACCAAGAACACTCGCAATACCCATATCTCCTATTACAAACATTGCTGTTGTACCAAGAGCCCAAGAAGAAATACCAGTTGCTGCACTAACAGTTAATCTGCCCACAGAATTTGTTTTCATTAATTTTTCAACATCACGAGATGACATCATCGCAAGATCTATATCTGCCGGAAAAAACCGATAATCTACATTGCTCAAATTATATAGAGAAAGACATATTACCTGAATATCATGATCATGGATCAATCTACTGCGATCACCAAATAACAAATCTTTATCTTCTCGTGATAATAACTTTACGTGCGTCATCACATTGTCTTGAGTGCCCCGATAGGC
>DATAXH010000143.1:0-5785 GCA_036266775.1 Candidatus Babeliales bacterium
CTGAACCAGGTTCCCAAATTATTACTGGCGCAGGAACATTGAGATTTGCTGATAATGCACAACTGTTGTTTGCAGCTTCAAATAATGCAACTGATTTCTTTAATGCAATTCCGTTTGGTGCAGAAGATTCAACATTACCTATAACTATTGTGCCTGCAGCAGACCCTCACAATCCACTTTCGTCATTAATTAATTTTGGACAAGGATTGCATAATACTGATCAATTCCGTGTGAAACTTATTGGCAGTGGTACGATTGAATTTGTTGATAATGCACAAGGAAGTATACCAGCCAATGCATTTGTTGGTGTTGAAACAGTCAGCACACCGATGTGTGAAATTTCAGTTACTGATCTCACCGTAAGTCTTGCTGATAATGGTACATTTGCAATCGGTAACTCTAATGCGAGTGAAGGTGGCGTATTGCAAATTGGTAACCTTGATCCCGTTACAGGCCATTCTGTTGGTTTCACATTAACAGTTGATGGTGCGGATGCTAATTTTAGTATTGGTAGTCGAGGATTTTTAGGTCTTGGTGTTGGTATTCAACGTTTTGATGGACAACTTCCGTTGCTTCGTGCTCGTAATTGCCCAACAAATTTTGTACCAAATCAAAATATGGTAAGTACATTAAATGATGTTGAGAATATAACGTTTAATTTTTATAACGGTAGATTTATACATGATCGTATATTCTCTGGTGATAATATGAATGCATCATTGTTAGCTGTTGGGAATGCATCAGGATTGATGGTCGATCTCAATTTCTTAACTCCTGATGAAAATATTGAACCGGAAGCAATAAGTCAGTCGAACTTTAATGTTGCTGGCGGTGGTAATATTGTATTTGTGAGTCCAGGAGAAGTTGGTGGATTGCAGCCAATTGTATCAAATCAAAATGGTGATCTTTCACCTCTTTTAACTGCAGGAATTATGGCTTCTTCATTGTTGCAACCAGATAATGTTGATGTTGCCGGTCTGACAGCTGAACAATTCTTTGATTATATTGCAACGCAAGATGCAACAGATGGTTCAATGACTCGTGATAATACATTTGGTAGAGCGAATGCTGCAAGCCAAGGCGATAGTTTCCGACCAGAATCACAAAACATTCTTGTTGATACGGTGAGCGGTGATGCTATTATTCGTACTTCAGTAACGGATATTCTTGGTGTTGGTCAAGAAGATTCTAAAAATCGTGCAGCGATTGATGCAGCAGCAGTGTTTGTAGACATTGATCCAACAACAAATCAAATAGTAAGTGTAACAAATATACAAGCAGGTCAACTATAAAAAAAGTACAGATGGGTATGTAAAAGTACCCATCTGTTTTCTCCATTAAAAAAAGGTAGTCAGGTATGGACGTAATAAAGAGAAGGAATGTGATGAAGAAAACCTTACAAAATATTGTGCTCTTGAGCGCATTATATGGTGGAGCACTTCATGCAAGTTTTGAATTTAGAGCACCATTAGATTTTGATGCTCGTGGGTATCAACATTGGTTTTTAGCGCCAGCTGATCAAGCATGGTGGTATGGCCAAATGCCAACTGAAAAAACGCGTACGGATTGGAATATTCATATGTGGGGCTTGGGATATTCGCGCAGTGGTAGTAAAGCATTTGCTTCATGTGATGAATGCGACAATAAAACAACCCGTCATACAGTACCTCTTGCAGAACTATTTTTTGGACAAGCAGTGTTTGTTGGTGAAAATGCATTTCCTGGTGGAACATTTGCAGGGGATCAAACCAATCCTACAATACAAGCAGGTCAAGTATTAGTCAACGCAATCAATCCTTTTTTAGCTTTTGCACAAATTGCACCCGTAATTACATATGAAGAATATGGTGCAAATATGGGTATTGATTTTTCACGTTATCTTGGTAACAACGATAGATTTCACATTGGTGGTCGTGTGAATATTCCATTTAAAATAATTGAAGTGGAACCAGATAATGAACTTTCTTTTGAAGAAACATTGGATGATGTTTTTGTTACAAGAATCATTAATGCTAACCCAAATGCCGCTCCTGATGAAGTTGAATATGCTTTTCGTTTTGATTTTTTAAGCACTTTAGTTTTTAATCAAACAGCTATGCCATCTGGTGCTGTAATGGCGCAACCGGTAGTGAGATATACAGGAACTGGAGATGCTGCAATGGTAACGCTTGCAGGGAGAGCTTTAACAGGTACAAGCGCTGATCAAAATGATGCGATTCCAGCTGCTTATGCTACTAAAAGTTATGCAGCAATAGACTGTTGCGTAGAAGATCTTGAGGGAATAGTTCCTCCGATACCTTTTAGAAAACAACCTAATCAAGTTACAGGAGCTCTAGGTCCTGATGGCGAAGGCATGAATGATCAAGTTTTATTTTTTAAAACTGGTGTTGATTATGCAGGAGAATTACAGTTTGATAGAGCTGCGCAAAGTACCATTTTTATAACTCCACGTGCCAATCCTGATGGTACGATTACTACTGATTCAGAAAATATTTTGAATGCAATTCAAACACTTGTAGAAACAGATTTAGTGGTTTCTGAACCAGCAACAACATTCTTTGCTAACAACGGTATTGATTTAGGATATCAACGTGTTGTTGGGCTTGGTGATTTAGAAATGGAAGTATACGGCGGTATTGGCAACTATAATAATTGGGTTGCTGATGGTATTTTTGGTCTTCAAGTACCAACCGGAAAAATACAAAAGAGTTCTAATCAAGTTTTATATAAACCAACAGGAAACAATGGTCATACTGTTGTTAAACTTGGTTTAGATGGTGGATGGCAACCGCGTGAATGGTTCGCATTTGAAATTCGTCCTTTTTATTTCCACGCGTTTAGTCGTGTAGAACATCGTGCAGCTCCATTCGCTGGTGCAACAGTTGTTAACGTTGGTCCAGAAGTTGACGTCAATGTTTCTTGGAACTATTTCACGTTACAACTTGATTTTAACGTATTTCATCCACATAATCCTGATCTTGGTTTTGTGTTGGGTTATGAACTGTATGTTAAGGGTCATGACCATGTATCATTGGCGAATTGTTCAAATACAGCAACAGATTTATTAGGGCGTCCAAATCAGCCACTTGCTGTTTGTAATTATGAAACACATACTAACTCACTTGGTAATAAATTACGTGGCGAAATTTTCTATCGCGCTCATTATTTTGAAATCTTCGGTGGTGGATCACAAATAGTTTCCGGTAGGAACATGATGAAAGAAACTGAAGCACACCTTGGTTTAGCAATATACTTCTAAAAAGTTAGTTTTGAGAAAGGTAAAATATGAATGCAATGATAACTCGTTATAAAAAAACAGCTCTACTGATAGCCGTGATCGCTGCGATAGGTATGAGCTCAGTACTATCTGCTGGATGTAGTGCTTGCGCTGCAGCAGCAGCCATTAGGCAATCAATTAAAGATGCTCAGGCAGCAGCACTTGCTGGAGGAAAAAAAGCATTAGAAACTGAATTGGATGAAGTTCCTGCAGAACGTGCAATGCGTGAAGAATTAGCTGATCCCTGCAATCCTGCATTTCCATCCTGCGATTTTTGTGGAAATTGTAACTTGAATGATAAGTTGCAAGTTTTATTTAATTGTTGTGTGAATACTAACCAACAAGTAAGACATCAAGGACATGAAGCTAAAAAATGTTGCAAAAGATTACATCATGAAATTGATGAAGTTGGAGCACTTGTAACGGGAAGCGGTTCAGTTACTGATACAACTATTTCTGTGATTGATAGTAATATTGGTGATCCTGCCACAACGGTTACAAGTTTACAAGATTGTGGGATTGATGTGCTTGGATTTGTAAATAGTAATGACGTTGATGTGTTGACATGGCTGAAGACAATATACGTGTTGTTATATCAAGTGTTCTCTTGTACTTGTTGTACATAAGAATTACATTTTTATAAGAATTTAAAGAGTGGGATATGGCAGAAAAAGCTATATCCCACTTATTTTTTTGACAATAAGGTTTACTATGCGTACCCTTTTTTATCATAGGGGTATTTTTATGCATACATATAACTTTTTTTTCTTTGCGATGATTATGGGGATTTGTTGGGCACAAAACAGTGATACAATGGAGCTTTCCAAGCGTAATAGTGATAAAAAAAATAATGTTATACTCGATATGCACCGCTTTTGGTCTGATGATTACCGTGAAAATATTAGCAAAACAAAAAATTTAGATTTAAAAAGTATGCGATGGAGTCTTAAAAAAGAACAATGTTTACCTTCGCATGCTAATGGATTGGATCATCTTTTATATCTTTCTACAATAAAAAACAGTAATACAAAAACATTATTTACGCAAAAACAGCAAAATAAATTTGATACAGCAGAAAAAATAAAACGTTCTGTTCCTTGGTTTTTTGGTATTAATGGAGCAGTCATTGCTGGTACAGCATTATTTCCATTTACTAATTTTGTAAGCTTGTCCCAATGTTCAAACGTAACTGTATTTGAGTGTTTGTCGCAAACTACTACCATTACAATATCAACAGTCATTTCTGTAGGAGGAGCTCTTGCGGTAGGATTTGTTTCTTTGTATGCAACGGGACTTTCGCCTGATCTTTCTTCTCGCAAGGCTGACAAAGTGCAAGATGAGATAGGGCATTTAAAAGATAAATATGCAACAATCTCCAAATATTTGATTGATATTTATTTTGAAAATCCAGAACAGGCACAATGGATTGCGAATAAATTTGATATTGCTGAGTTGACATTACGTGCGCAGCAAAAGACACATAAAAGTAAGGCAGGAAAATCTTTAGTCAGTCCTCTTGAAGAAGCATTGCATTTTATTAAATATGGTAATGTTTTGGTAACATTTACGGAAATTGAAAATTACCTTTATAATAAAAGAAATCATAGTCGCATTGAATTGCTTGAAAAACAAAATGAGATTTCTGAAAAACGAATTGAATCCCTTGAAAAAATTATTCATGAACAATACGCAGAAATTGAAAAGTTAAAAGAAGAAATATGAAAAAAAACAGTTTTTACGTCACCACTCCCATTTATTATGTTACCGCTAAGCCCCATTTGGGTTCACTATATACCACATTGCTTGCTGATGTTATTGCCCGTTGGAATAAATTATTAGGCAAAGATACTTTCTTTTTAACAGGGACTGATGAGCATGGGCAAAAAATAGCACAAGCAGCCGCAGCAGCGCATAAAGAACCTAAAGATTTTGTGGATAGCTTTATTCGAGACTATAAGGATGCATGGCAACTGTATGATGTTCAGTATGATAAATTTATTCGTACTACAGATGAATATCACATTAAAGGTGCGCAACAGTTTACAACTGCGTTAATGGAAAATGGATACGTTTATAAATCTGTGTATGAAGGTTGGTACTGCACTTCATGTGAGACGTTTGTGGAAGAAATTCAAGTGGGTGATCAACGTATCAAAGGGCCGCAATGTCCATCATGTGGTAGAGAGACACATATTGTTTCTGAAGAAACTTATTTTTTTAAACTGTCTGCTTTTACTGATAAGCTGTTGAAATTTTATAAAGAACATCCTGATTTTATTGTTCCTAAAGAACGGGCGCATGAAGTAATTAGTTTTGTTGAATCAGGATTAAAAGATTTAAGCATTTCGCGCACAACCGTCAAATGGGGTATACCGTTTCCCAATGATCCACATCATATAATCTATGTATGGGTTGATGCACTTTCTAATTACATTACGGGTGTTGGATATGGAAATCCAGATAAGATGGCAGAATTTCATAAACGTTGGCCAGCAAATGTACATCTTC
>DATAXH010000144.1:0-9157 GCA_036266775.1 Candidatus Babeliales bacterium
AGATTCTGAGCGATCAAGTTTTTCTGATAAGGAATGATGAGGGTACAGTTCAGTAAGCATTTGTTTTGCTATGATAAAACGCTGCAATTTTTGATCATCAAGCGTTGGAAAGGTGCCAAATAATGTACCATGAGCTGTAAGACTTTGAGAAATTTGTGTTAAAGCTTGTCGTTTATCAAAAAGCCAATGAAAACAAAAAAATATTGTTGCTAAATCATATGTTTTATTTTGTGATGTAAAATTTTCTGCAAAGCTTTGTTCAAAAGAGAGATTGTTAATATGTTTATATTTTTCTGTACTATATTCTACCATATTTTTACTTGCATCTAATCCATGAACTAATGCAGCTTTTGTTGCCATAAAAACTGAAATATCCCCAGTTCCACAACCCACATCAAGAATATGTTTATGATCGAGATTAATTTTATTGTGTTGTAAGAAATGTAAAGCTGATTCATATTGTACTTTGTTTCCTTTGGCATAAAGATCTGCATTCCATTCTTGAGGTGTACGTTGAATTTTATGTGATATGAGAGATTGCTCCATACAATTGATATAATTGATGATGCATAATGCAGAAAATATATATTTTTTCATAAAGACTCTTTTTATTTTTTACGTGCATGAATAATGGTTGTAATAATTGGTTCTATTAATTTCTGATCATTGGTTTTTTCTAATACAGCAATATATTTTTTGAGATATTGTGTAATAAAATAATCTTGCGAATCAGTTGGAATATATTCAAATATAAGCATATTGGGAATTATTGATCTATAGATATCTTCTAATTCTTGTTGTGTTGTTACAAAATAATCGGATTGTTCTTCACTTTTGATAATTTCAAAGCCAGTTGTTTCCAGTATAGTTTGTATCACGTATAAAGAAGGATATGTTGGGGTCGCGAGATCGATAATCTCTTCCTCAGAGAAATATTCTATAATTTTCTGAATATCAGGTGCCATTTCTTTGGCAGTGGTAATTCTTGGATGTTCTTTATTATTACTTGTTGTGATGGTCATAAAAAGTTCACCACTTTTTGTTGGAAAACAGGTATGAGGTAAACAATCATTAATACATTGGAAGAGCGCTTCTTTATCTGGGATGAAATCAATGTAAGAATCAATAACAGCCAAATTAAAAAGCCTGTTTGTTCTCAATTGACCAGGATGGCAATGTTCAAAAGAAAGGTTTTTGCGATCGTATTGTGTGCATGCAAAATTAATGATTTCTTTTTCTTGATCAAAACCATGCACACGATCCGCTTTTTCCGCGAGTTTGGCAGCGAGAACTCCGGTTGCGCATTCGGCATGAAGAATAGCGATACCATCAATGTTAATGGTGTTTTTTTCTAATAATCGCATAAAGACAGGAGCGAGCAGTGTATCATGTTTATGGTATATTTTTACGGAATCAGGTTCCATGCCAGTGAGTATATTGAATATGCATAGTCCGGGAATAATATATTTTTTCATGATTTTTTTATTTATTATGATTGATTTCTTTTATTTTACGCGCATGAACAACGGTAAGAAATGCTGTAAACATATATTTATTTTTATCTTTATCAATACATGGTAATTCTTCTACACATAAATCAGCGTATTTATCTAAACCAGATTCAAGTTTTTTATCAGGTATATATTTTGCCAATGGAGTGCTTCTGCCTACATATTTTGCACTTTCTCGTATGTCATCTTTACTCATTGGTTTCTGTAAAGATTGTTCTTTAAGAGTAATAATTGTAAAGCCAGTTATCGTGAATAGATCTATGAGTTCTTCTTGAGATAAGCGTGAATAAGCTATTAATTTTTCTAAATCAAGATAAGAACAAACATGTTTTTTTATAAATTTTTGAGCAGCCAGATAACTGTACATTTCAGGATTATTACGTGTTGAGAGAATTGCAAAAAAATCACCGTTAGGTTTGAGGCTCTTATTAATGTTATGTAAGATTTTTTTGCTATCTGTGCTCCAATTATTCATGGAAGGAGTCATTACTATGTCATACATATTTGGGGTTAGTTCAATTTTTTTTGCTTTCATACATTCAAAGGAAAGCTTTCCACTTTTTATTGCATTTTCGTATTTGCTTTGTGCAAGGTTAATAAAATTTTTACTTTCAGAAATTCCATGCACATGCTGTGCTGTATCTGCAAATGCTGCATTAATATTTCCTGTACAGCAATCCATATTAAGAATCGTTTTTCCTTTAATATCAATTTTACGATCTTGAAACCATTGTAAAAGATCCTTTTCTACTTCGATATTCATTTTGATATTGTCATACGCGTATGCATCATAATCTTTACGTTTATGTAGTTTTTTGGTGATTTCAGTTTTTTCAGAAGGTTGTGGTTCCATGCTGTTGATATGATTGATGACGCATAGTATGGCAATTATATATTTTTGCATGAAATTTTTTATTTTTTACGAGCATGAATGATGGTAGAGATTATTGGTTCTAATATATTATTTTTCTCATTTCTTTTGATTTTTTTTAGATAAGATTGTATAAATTGTCTCCTAAGAGCTTGTTTAAGATCATCATTTTGTATGCATCCAAATATTGGATTGTGTGTAATGATATGGTTATAATATTCGATAAAATCATTCAAACTTACTTCTATCATGCTCATTTGTTCTGCATGTGTAATAATTTCAAAATCAGTTTCTTCTAATGTGACAAGCAATTCCTGAAGAGAAGGATATGAGGGTGTCATAAGATTTATAATATTTTCTTTTGTTATATCAGGTATGAGTGAGTGGAGCACTGGAGCCATTCCTTTGGCAACTTCAATATTGGGGTGGACTGTGTTATCGCTTGTTGGAATAGATAAAAATATTTCACCACCTTGTAACAAATGTTGGTTGATAGATTGAAATAGTTCCTTTTTATGTTCATTAATATTGATATAATCATCTGATGCTGTGTAATCAATTATTACTACATTGCACTGTCTTGGAAAATTCAAACTGAGGGAAGGACAATGTGTAAAAGAGATATTTTTAAGATGGCGATATTGGTTGGTTGCAGTATCAATATATTTTTTATTGTGGTCAAAGCCGTGAATGTGGGATGCTGTTTGTGCAAGTTTGGCAGAAAGCTCTCCTGTTCTACATCCAATATGGAAAATAACGTGATTTTCAGTGGTGATTTTGTATGTTTGTAAAAGTTGTAGAAGATTCAGCTCCGATTCCGTCATATTTTCTTGGTTTTCCATACTATTAAGTGCGCTTATTGTGAATGCTAAAAGGAGTACGTATTTTTTCATGAGAACTCTTTTTTTTGAACTACTGAGAATATTTATGGTTACTGTTTTGTATCGGGTTGTATGATTCCGCCTGAGATTATCATCGCCATAGCTTCTTGTCGAGAAATATCAATGACAGTAATTTGTTCTTCTGGGGCAACAATTAAAAAGCCACTTGTTGGGTTTGGAGTGGTTGGAATAAAGATGCTGAAATATTTTGTATGTATGTCTGGTGCGATTTTTTCATCCACTTGATTGGCAAGAAAACCAATACTATAAATTCCTGGACGTGGAAATTCAATGCGCACAACTTTGGTGAATGATACTTTATCTTGAAAACTAAATGCATCGACCAATTTTTTAATACCAGAATAGACTGGACGAATGAGTGGAATGCGGGAAAATAGATTTTCTATGCCATGAATAATGGGACGCAAAAGAAACATGTTGTACAATGTTCCGGCAATAAAGATAATTGCAATAGCTAAAATCACTTCTGAATAAGGAATTTTCCCAAGAAATGGTAAACCAAATCGTTTTAATGGTTCAAGCCAGCTCAGTAATACGCGAAACGTGATGGTGAAAACTGCTATGGTGAGCGTGATTGGTAATATGCTAAAAAGTCCTGTTAAAAAAAGTGAACTTATTGCATCGATAAAAGAGACAAAGATATTTGGTTTTTGTTTTTGAGCCATTATGTTTCCTACGTATTATTTTTATCTGATATGGTGATGGTGAGGTTGGATGGTTTGTATTGCACGAGCGTAATATTTTTGGGTAAAAACAGATGTTGTTCAGTTAATACTATACCATGTTTTCCGGGTAAAAGTTTACTGATATTTACGTGTGCAGCAAGCGCTTCTTTATCTAATGCATAGATATCAGTTCGTTTTCCTTTAAAGGTAACATCTATAGTTTCAGGAGCATAAAGATTGTAATGGTCCACTGCGCCTGCAAAACATAAAGGAACATTAAAGCTCAGCATAATTGTTTGATCATAGCTGGCGATGTACCAAAAGCTATATCCCAGGACAAGACTGATGATTACAAGTGGCGCGCTACTGAGAAATAGTTTTTTCAGATTTTGTATGTTCACGATAAACTCCTTTAGCCCATTGAGATGATGAAAGAGAAGAAAGTTGTTTTTTGATCATATTATGTACGTGATGCGCAGAAAGATTTTTTGTTTCTTTACCATGTATGATGAGTGAAAATGTTCTGCTGATTGGATGCGCACTAAAAATAATGGCGTCATCATATGTTTCTTGTGTATTGTTCCAGGTAACATTAATCCCACGTATTTTACCACTTGTGTTAACCCATATCATTTTATGCTCATCATATGATGAACTCATGAGAAAAATATCCAGAATATTTTTAGTTAAATCAGCATTAATATTAAATGGAGTAGTGAGAAAATGATCAAGTGCATTGTTGTGTTCGATAATTACCGTGATCAACTTTTTGCTATTGATGGTTGTAAGGCTGCAGCTGAGCAATGTATCAAGCCAATCAGCATATTCTATTTTAGCAGGAGTAATGGAACATAATGTTATAAGATTACGTTGTAATGTTTTTTCATGAAGGATAATAAAAAGAAGTAATACGATAGGGGCAGAACTGAATAAAAATGGTGTTAAGGTTGGCATTTGCGCTATCCATGCAAAGATAGCAAGTGTGCAATAAGCAAAAAAATAAACAGTTATATTTTTTGTTTTATCTGCTCTGAGCCATTGACATAAGGTGAAGATGCATGAGGAATACAAGAGAATTTCAATAATATCGCGTAGAATTAAATGATACAACATAAAAATTGTCTCCTTTTTTATTGTTTTGTAGCTTATATTACTTGGTGATAGCAAGGGAATAATTTTTAAAAAACAGGAGCAGTTGGATGAATAAAATTGTGATATTGATGTTCATTATGATCAGTAATGCTTTGTATGGAATGGAACTGGTTGAACAGAAAGTTAAAACTTTTATATTTCCAACAACTCCGCCTATTACGGTAATTTATGATGATATTTATAATAGAAAAAGTAAAAATGCTGATATGACGGTAATAGGAATGCAGGAGCAAATAATATTAAAGAATAAAAACATACGGAGTTGTAATGGTTTAATTGGAGGGATGAAAGCGCATTATAATGGTTGTGTTAAAAGAAAAACGAAAGTTTTTGACCAACATGTTGATCGTTCACATGGATTTCGTCATAAATCGGCCGTGATCATTGTAGATGGTGAACGGTTTACTATTGAAAATTTCCATGAACATATAGAAGAAGGAAAAATTAAGAGTGAAGTTATTATGGTTGTAGAACCTCAGGTTTTTATTACGCCATCAAAACAAAATGAAAAAATAGATGAATATTGGTATAACAGAGTTATTTTAGATCCACATCACAAACATACTGAATTACCAACTGAAGATTATTATGGAAAAGAGGCCATTGAAGAGGCATTGAAAGATTTGTCTAAATCATATGGAGCTGTATTGCTTCATTGTTGTAGACCTTCTGAAACTTTAAAAAATATAGCCTTTGCGCCATTAAGTGTATTCTTGGGAATTCCTGCGTATAGAGCAGCATTTGTAGCTATTTCATCGGTGATTGATTTTATTAATAAATTTCAGGGTAAAAAAACCTATAATTCAATCGAATTTGTTTTATCACGATTAGAAGATTTCGTAGTGTACGAAGAAATTTTAAGCCTTTATAAATTTGATAAAGCTATAAACAAATGGACTTGTTATTAATTTGAAATTCTGTATTTTTTTGGATGTCATCTGTATGATTAAACTAACGTTCGTTTGGTTCGACAAGCTTCCTCCTTCGTTAAAACTTCGGAGGACGCGGCACCACGAATATAAAAATTATTAAAAAAGTTCGTCCTGCAATGTCCTACGAAGCCTTGGCGTAGTAGGAAGCCTGTCGAAGGATACGAACGGCAATTAAAGTAAAAAAATGGCACATGAATCTATTGTTTTAACCGGTGACCGTCCAACAGGTCCATTGCATTTGGGTCATTATGTTGGCTCATTAAAATCACGTATCGAATTGCAAGAAACATACAAACAGTTTGTAATGATTGCTGATACACAAGCATTGACTGATTATTTCGATCGACCAGAAATGGTGCGAAAAAATGTTCTGGAAGTTTGTTTTGATTATCTAGCAGTTGGTATTGATCCAAAAAGAACAACTATTTTTATCCAATCAATGATTCCTGAAATTGCTGAATTGACGATGTATTTTCTTAATTTAGTTTCCGTAAGCAGATTGATGCGGAACCCAACGGTAAAAACTGAAATCCATCAAAAAGGATTTGAAGAGCGTTTGCCGGCGGGATTTTTAATTTACCCCGTATCGCAAGCAGCTGATATTGTGATTGTGAAGGGAACCATTGTTCCGGTTGGTGAAGATCAGCTTCCTCATATTGAACAAACAAATGAAATTATTAATGCATTTAATCGTATGTATCATAAAGAAGTTTTTGGTCATGTTACAGGACTTGTTCCAAAAGTTGGCAGGTTACCAGGAATTGATGGCAAAGCAAAAATGAGTAAATCATTAGGCAATGCCATTTTTTTATCAGATCCAGCAGATGTTGTTGCTGAAAAAGTGATGCAAATGTACACCGATCCTGATCATATTCACGTGAATGATCCCGGGAAGGTGGAAGGGAATGTGGTATTTAGTTATCTTGATATTTTCGATCCAGATACACAAGAAGTTGAAAAACTCAAAGAACATTATCGTCGTGGTGGGCTGGGTGATGTTGTGTTAAAACGCAGATTAATTACCGTGCTCAATACATTTTTAGATCCAATTAGGCAACGACGCGCTCAGTATGCACAAGATCCGCAAGCAGTGATGAATATTTTACTTGAGGGTTCTGCTGCAGTACGTGAGATTGCTGCAGAAACTATGGATGAAGTTCGACGGGCGATGCATTTGGATTATAAATAAAAATAGGACTGTTTATGAAACGCTTATTACATAAAAAAAATATAATTTTACCGGCAATTGTAATTGCAGCAGCTGTATTCTTTGTGAGTATTACCTTGATGGATACATGGTATCGTGCAAAAGATGATGTAGGAATGATGATAGCAGATGAAGTGATAGAGTTGAGAGATATTTTTCATCGTATTCATGCGACATGCGTGATTATTGATTTTGATAATCAGAAAAATTTGATTAATTTTTTGAATGTAGAAAAATTCAGTGGATCAGAAGTTGGCCCAATGAATTTGGCGCATCCGGAAAAATGGGAAGGGCCATACTTAAAAGATAATCCAACTATGCAACATATTGTATATCAGGTTATTTCAACGAAAAAGGGATATTTTATAACCGCTGGTGATGGAGTACAATTACCGAATAAAAAAATTATTGGTAAAGATATTCTTCTTGATAAAAAAACTGATATTGAAGCAATGATACATGATGAAGATCAACTTATGTATAAAGATAGACCATTGGCTGTCCGTTTGGATATTGGGGCACCTTCTAATATTCAGTTTTTTTTGAATGATGATAGTCCTGATGCGTAGGTTTTATAAACCTCTTTTCTTCCACCATTCATCACTGTAAAATTCTTGAGGAATTGATTTTTTTTGCTTTTCGTCATCTGGATCTATTTGATATTCTTTGGTAAGAATTTCATACCATTTATCGCGCAGATCCGTGCGTAAATGTGTGCCGCACCATGGGCAATGAGGAATTATTTCTCTTTCTAATAGATCAGTTTTATTTTTGCCTTGATCTAATAAGATTATTGAATATTCCTTATATACAGGTGAAAACAAAATGGGCATTCTCACATCATCTAAGAAATGCTGCATAAAATTGCAACAATGATGTATTGGTTTATTCATTATTTTTTCCTTTTATATATTGATTTATTCTTCCTGACTTCGTCTTTCAGCTTCTTCATAAGGTATTTGTTCAATATTAAGTGTTTTCATGAACTTATATTCTTCTTCTGTTGTAATAAGTCTTTCTATCATATCCTGGAGCCAGCGTTTAATGACTTCTTTTTTGTATACAGCTAAAAGGCTTGCTATTGTTGCTGTAGTCATGACCATTTTTTGTTGGTCACTCCATGTAGAAACAGTATCTACAATTGAAGATGGTATGGAAATTAATCCCGTAATGGAATCAATCATTCCTTGATAGATGTTATATAAAGTGTTTTGTGTCCAGTTGACGAGAGATGAACTTGCAGAAGATGATGTTTCTGAACAAAAATTAGTAGAAGAAATTCCCATAGAAATGAAGATAGTGAGCACGAGACTATTGTGTTTCATGACATTTCCCCCTTTTTGTGGCGTTTATATTTCAATTAGAGTATATCGATTGGGGGTTATATAAAGCAATGGTTTTTATAAAATTTGATCATTATGATGCTTTGAGGATGATCGCTGAATGATATAATCGATAGAATAAATACCACTTCCTGCAATTAAAAATCCGATTACCATGCATAAACAGAGCGCAGGAAATGCCCAAACTGTAAAAGAATCATTTTTTTGGAGGTGAAATTTGAGTGCAACAATGAGAAGGAAGAGGAGGGGTAAAGAAGCAATCCGTGTCCAAAGTCCAACTGCATATGCAAGACCGCCACATAATTCTGTGAGGGCTGCAAGATACCCCCATAATAAATAACCATGAGTAATGCCGAATAATGAGATTGCACTACCAATTTGGGTAAGATGGGCAGCGCCAGAGAACAGTTTGTTATAGCCGAAGGTGGTCAACATTATACCAAAACCGATACGAATGACGGTCAGCCCTATTTGTTGTAAGTTTGCAGAATTATGCATTGTCCATTGTATTATTGTGTTACACATATTCATCCTTTTTTATGATTTTTGTGGTAATTATATCACCTTGTATATT
>DATAXH010000145.1:0-3169 GCA_036266775.1 Candidatus Babeliales bacterium
AACTTGCGGCATTACATCACAACGTAAAAAATATTGGCCTTACCTGGTACAACAAATTTTTCCGTAAAGTTGATGAATCTATTGTAACTCCTGCAAACAAATGGCATATACCAACAATTACATATTACGCTGGATGTACAGCTCTATTCAGTGCTTATTCACTATGGCTTTATGGATATCTCTTTCAAAACAACATAACTCCAATATCAGATTCTGATTCATTTGTTACCAAAAAGCTCAAAGAATACTTTCAATGGACATATGCAAAAGGTGGTCGCATATTGGACACTTCAACAGGACCTCGATCAACAACCGATGCATCAAATCCTTATGCTCAACATGGTGATATAACAATTCCACATAATGCAAGTACTTTTGCTGTTGCTGATTATATGACTAACCAATTAATGGGTAACCAAGTACCACTTGCAGCATTAGCAGCAGGACATTTATGGACTACATTTTCTGAACGCTGGAATAATCAAACAGATGGTATTTATACAAAAATTCTTGAAAAACGAGATGATGTATGGAACTTCCTACGCGGTGGAGAATATTGCAAAAGTCGTAGAATGGGATTAAATCAAATCAAACCAACCTATACATTCAAAGATATGGTAGGTCTTGATAAAGTTAAAGAAGCATTCTCACAAATTATTCAGTATATTGATGATCCTGAACAGTTAATGCGTATTGAAGCAACTCCAGAAAAAGGATGGTTATTAACTGGCCCAACACGTACCGGTAAATCATTCAGCGTTGAATGTCTCTGCGGTGAAATAGAACTGCTCATGGCAAAACGTGGTAAAGCTAATACCATTAAATTCTTTAATATCGATTCTTTCTTAGTTAATAAATATGGTATTAAAGATATTCTTGAACAAGTGAGAGAAGCTGCTCCTGCCGTTATATTTATTGATGAAATTGATTTGCTTGGATTAACCCGTGTTGGTAACAACCAACTGTTGAGTGAATTCTTAACTTCAATGCAAAGCTCTATGAATGCTGATCCATCTAAAATAGTCATCGTTATTGCTGCAACTAATAATCCACAAAATATTGATAAAGCATTGCGACAAAATGGACGTTTTGGTAAAGAGATTCGTTTTGAATATCCATCACGTAAATATCGTATAGAATTCATTAAACGTGAACTTTCTGCAATGGCCGTTGATCTCTCACAATTTAATATTGAAAATCTTGCTGATAGAACAAACCAAAAATCTTTTGAAGATCTCAAAGCAATCATTCGTAATGCAATGACACGTGCATGGTTTAACGGTGAATCGTTAACACAAGAACTGCTTGAATATAGTATTGATACAGAAATTCATCACATTATACCGTTCAATCAAAAAGATCTCCCTGAAAATGAATCACGTATTATTGCAACCCATTTTGCAGGAAGAGCACTCGCGACAACATTACTTGAAACACATGACAAACTTGATAAAGTAACAATTCATGCTCATATGACTGATCTTAAAGATGAACTTGTGTGGGATACGCTTTCAAAAAAAGATGAAAAAGATCATCAACAAAAAATTGAATATGGTTATCTTGCAACAAAACAGCCATACGATTCAATCAACGTAAAAAGTGAAAATGCGATCATTAATGAAGCTATCACATTGATTGCTGGTTTTGCAGCTGAAGAACTTTTAATCAATGCATGTGGTTATACATGCCATCCGCATAGTCATGATCGTGCATTCAAAATAATTACTGATTTAGTGTTTGGTGGTCTTAATCCTGAAACATTACCAAAAGCGGTTAATCAACAATTAAGATTGCAAGCATATAATACACTTAAAAAATGCCATGAAGATGCTATGCAGTTATTACAAAATCATAAAGATGCGTTAGTGGCTTTAACTGATGAACTTATGAAGAAAAAAATTCTTACGGATAAAGAAGTGCAACTGATTATCGATAAAGCTGAAAATAAAACTGTAGAAGAACCAACATCCATTAATAAGGAAAATATCAATGAATAAACATATTATGTTTTTAACAAGTTTTATTGTATGTTCTTTAATGGTTATTAATAGTTTTACAATGCTATATACTTCAAAAAAACCACTTAAACTGCAAATAAAACAAAATAATAATCCTATTATTGTGCAAGAAGAACCTATTGAAAAACCTATGAAATCTTTGTCTATAAATATACGATCACTATCAGACGGGAGAGCCGCAATCGTATCAGTACCATATAAAGATAGTTTCTCTTATTGTAGTTTACAGACTGCTACAGCAAAAACCTTAGAATTAAATGCAACAGAATTTGATATTTATTTAGCAGGTACAAAGTTACCCAAGGACTGTAATTATGATCCACGTGAATTTTCTGGTATAAACTGCTTACATCTGGTACGCAAAAAAGCATAAATACATAGTTCTCTTGGTAATTGACTTATAATTAAAGAAAGCTACTGATATCATTCAGTAGCTTTCTTAATGTTTTTTAGACCTTCACAAATTTTCTTTAAATCATTTATCAATCATCGCAATGCGCTCAGCATAGCGACCGCCTTTAAATTCCTGTGCAAGCCACAGATCAATCATATTGACTGCATCTTCACAAGAAACAAAATCAGAAGGTAAAACTAAAATATTAGCATTATCTTCTAATTTACACTGTTTTGCAATTTCCATATTCCATGCCACAACTGCATATATATAATTATATCTATTTGCAGCAATTGCCATGCCACCGCCAGAAGCACATAATAACACACCCGCATTCACCGTATGATCAAGCATCAAATGAACAACCTTATCTGCAAATATCGGATAATCTGTGCGTTCTTCATTATGCGTACCAACATCAATCCACTCAATGCTATGCATATGTTTTTTTATAAATTCTTTGTGCAGAAAACCACGATGATCGGCGCCTATGGCAATTTTCATACACCTTCCTCCATATCTTCTTTCAGAATAATCCAATCAAAGGTAACGTCTGATTTTAATGATCTGCAATGGAGTGAGATTTGTGTTGTTTCAGGCGTAATCAAGAAGTTGTCATTAATATCTTTAGCATCAAATTTTACAAGGTAAGGAACTTTGAATATGTTGTATTTTTTACCAAAAATATGAATATATTCCGGGGCAAGCTCTACAGATTTGATTTCAATTGGAGAGTAATTTTTATCATCAATAGTTA
>DATAXH010000146.1:0-3244 GCA_036266775.1 Candidatus Babeliales bacterium
TTATACACCAAGATCATTAATTTCTGTTTTTAAAAATGAGGAGAGAGTAGAATGAAGCCCGCCGGAGGCATCTTTTTAAATACCTCAAAAGCGGACATTTTAGTTTAATTAAGAACCGGACATTTTCACTTGTGGTTGACATTCAGTAATTTTTTATCCCAACAACTCCGTCACATACTCTTGTACATTAAATTTTTTAATCTGATCAGACTGTTCACCAAACGTAATAAACACAACAGGAATAGACAGTTCTTGAGCAATTGCAAAAACAGTTCCTCCCTTTCCCGTACCATCCATTTTAGTTAAAATAATGCCGGTAACATCGGTACTTTCTTTAAACAGTTTTGCTTGCTCAAATGAATTTTGCCCAAGCATTGCATCAATAGTAAGTAAAGTGACAACATTTTGATGTGCAAGTTGTTTTTGTACACAACGCTTAATTTTTGCAAGCTCATGCATCAAATTGATTTTTGTTTGTAATCGTCCTGCAGTATCAATAATAAGAATATCATAATGTTCATGCTTAAATTTTTCACAACCCTGAAACACCAATGATGCGGGATCTTGACCTTCTTTACCCATCAAAATATCTGCTCCCGTTTGCAATGCCCACTGATTCAATTGCTCTGGAGCAGCTGCACGGAATGTATCTGCTGCAACAAGTAAAACCTTTTTCCCTTGTTGTGTATAATGATACGCCAATTTACCGATGCTGGTTGTTTTTCCACTACCATTAATGCCAACAAAAAGAAAAACATTTTCTGTGTTCAGATCAGGTGCTGTATGTTGCATCAAAATATCCAAAAGAATACGGTGCATCAACACTTTCAGCTGTGCACCATCAATAACACCAGAACCAATCTGTTTGCGTAATGCAGCGATAATTGAACGTGTTGTTGCAACCCCAACATCACTAGAAATCAGAACAATTTCTAACTCTTTAAGCGCCACTTCATCAATGGTAGTTCTATTAAAAAACGAACCTAGCTTTGATGTAACGGTACTAAATATTTTTTGAAGCTTATTTTTGATGAAATTAAACATGATAACTTTCTGTTGTTCGTTTCGATGTAGAACGATACGTCCTTAAAAATATGATATTATTCCATTTTACTATGCAACTCCCCGCGCATCAAGGTGCATTAGAATTCTAATTGGCTATTGCCAAGCATATGTTCAGCTCGTTGCAGAAACAGTTTGAGACGCCGATAATCATTACCTGTCAGCAGTGAATAGGTTTGCATAAAAGAAGTGATTTTATCTTTGGTCAAAATATTAAGTTCCATATGCTGCTTGAGCAAAGCAAGCATCAACTCATCCATATTAAAAATTTGTGCAGAATGGGTAAAAAGAATATGCAAGTAACGGGTACTTGCAAAGAATATTTTGCTTAATTCTACGCTGGGATGTGCAATAAAAGCATGAATTTTAGGAGGTTCTGGTGCCACCAAATATGATATCGATTTTTTTTCTTGATAACCAACCGTGATACATGAAAAGGTTGTTTTTAAAAATTCAAAGATTTGGGGCTGCTCTCTGAGCAACTCTTCTTCAGTTTTTTGATAGGGAAATGGATATCGCACAGGATCCATTGAACCGGTCTGCACTTGATGCACAATACCAAATACCGTACGTTTTTTCCCTTCAATAGCTACAAATGAACCAAATTGAGGAAAAGTATCCCATGACCAGCTTTGAGCCAGCCAACCGGTTAAAGAACTTTCAATCACTTCAGCAAAGCAGCGTTCTTTGATCACTCTCTTTTTCCTTAATCTTTTTAGCGCTCGAAGATATCCTTCAACCCAGCCTTCGCCAAGGCTTCCTCTTTCGCTAAAGCTATAAAGGACAGGTCGGCGGGCACGGCAGGTTCAGGGCGAGCGCGAGGGATTTCATCTATCCTTAACTGGACAACCTCTTCCTCCATTGCATCCAATAGTTTATCCAAATATCTCATCCTGTGAATAATTGAATGCTGAGAATCTTTTACCGCACGTTTATGCACAGGTGATCGATATCCTTTATTGCTGGCCCATACATAACCAGGTATAGCATGATCATACTGTGCCATCATAGCATCCCTGGTAACTTTTGCAGCGATTGATGCTGCCGCTATTGAACTTGATTTGGATTCACCCTTAGGGAAATAATAAACAGGAATATCATCAAATTGAGTATCAGACAAATCTAATGGCATAGCATCCGTGAGAATAGCTGTTGGTCGTAAAGAAGACAAGTGAAGAACATTTATCAGGGCCTTTTTCATGGCAATCAGTGTTGCATGATAAATATTATGTTGATCAATAATACGGTGATGGATAATACCAACACCATACATGCAATTTTGTGCAATCCAGCCGAAAGCCTTCTCACGCTCTTGTGCTGTCATAATTTTTGAATCTTTCAACATGCGATGGGTCTTATTAAGAGGCAACATGACCGCTGCTGCAACCACTGGGCCGGCGATACAACCTCTACCAACTTCATCAATGCCAATAACAACGGCCTGCTGCTGCCATGCTGCAGCTTCATGCGAATTTTTCTTTATCTTGCCTGTTTGTCTAATTTTGACCATAAAATCTTCATTTCCATTTGACAAAGTTGTCAAGATGCGTACAATTAGAAATAATACAGTAGTTTCAAATATGTGCTATAAGTATAACCACATTCTAAGGAGATATAAAGCATGGTTTCAGTCTCAACTCAATTACGAGTAAAAGAACTTTTAAGAGAAAAAGGTTGGACAACCAAGATTTTAGCAGAAAAAACTGGTATGTCTGAAAGTTATCTCACCCATATCAAAAACGGCACTCGCCGTTGGAATGAAGATTCACTCAGAAAATTATCCCAAGCCTTTGAAATTAGCCCCATTGATTTATTTGCAGAACATCGTCAACGCACTGATGATATTGAAAAAAATGTCAGCATGCCGGAACAGTCTGATCTTGAATTACAAGTTAAAGTTGTTCCTGTTGTTGGAGAAGTTCCCTCAAATCCATCTCCGTATAACAATCAATTAATGCAAGTAACAACTGGTTACAAAGATGTCTTTGTTCCCGTATTCAATTCAGCTGACAATGCAATGTTCGCTCTTTGTGTTGAAAACAACGCAATGGCTCCAACATTTGTCAAAGGTGACTATTTAATTGTTTCTCCAGAAGTATGGACACGTTCAGGTGATATCGCTGCAGTTGAATTTGGCAACGATACTCCTATCAAAGCGATTATGCAAGTTACGTATACTGAA
>DATAXH010000147.1:0-8806 GCA_036266775.1 Candidatus Babeliales bacterium
CAATGCCCAATAAATACCGATGATTCCACAAAAAATAAGCGCCAAAATTCCAAATTTCTGCAGCTCTTCTTTGCTTTCAAAATTTCCCCAAAGCGTTGTGGCCAGACGTTTTAACATCGAGCAATCCTTCCAATAAAAATAATATTATTCACCATAAAAACCTACTTTACTCAGATAAATTTAGCAGAGGATTAATGATTTGTAAAAAATATATTATATAATTACGAAAAAACCGCTTTTAAAATATCAATATCCATTGTCTCTTAAGAACATATGTATTTTTATTCGCTCTTCAAGTGTACCATTCTCAAATTTTTGATTTAACATGTCCAATTCTGAATAGAGCCAATTTGTATATCCATATTTTTGTCTTTTTTCTAATTCTTGTAATTTTAAAAGAACCGCCTCTGAATGGCGAGAATTCACATCTTCCTTATTACAATAATATAAAGGCAAAGGCGGTGAAACTTGATCTGGAGGAGTCCCTCCTTTAAGACCCACGCTCGCTGCATAAGCACAAAATGGGCTATAAGTATAAGACATAGAAAAAATATTACACACGAATATCAAAACCGTCCCCAAAAAAAGCACTTTGAACTTGTTGTTCATTGTTTCCCCTATCATCAATTCCCTTACAAAAATCCCATATAACAAATTTTACCGTAAAAACCGCCTATTGCAAAGACCAAGCCCAGAAAAAACAGAGCTCATTGACCATTAGAAATAGGGTTTTGATTGACAAAAATTGGCAATAATTTACTCTTAAAAAGAGTAGTTTTACCCAAAATATAAAGAAAAACTGGAAGTACTATGCAAAAAGAAAAAATTAAAAAGTTAAAACATCAGCTACCAGAGCCTCATCTGGGCTCATTACCTCTTTTGCCTCTCAAAAACGTAGCGATGCTCCCAAAAAGCATTATTCCGGTAATTGTTGGTCGAGACATATCTATAAAAGCAGTAGAACATGCATTAAAAACAGATCGCATGCTCTTTATTTCCGCTCAAAGGAATGCTGCCACAGAAACCCCCACCAAAGATGATGTCTTTATTTATGGTACCCGCTCAACCATATTACAGGTTATGCGTATGCCAAACGGTCCTTTAAAAATACTTGCTGAAGGGCTTTGTCGAGCAAAAGCAACTCATTTTATCGAACATGAAGATGGTTTTATGCAGACAATGTATGAAGATATCCCAACTCCCGATAATGATCTTACGGTTGAATTGGAAGCAACTTGGCGCGAAACAGTACAATTATACGGGGTTTATTCATCATTAAATGATAAAGTGCCATCTGATCTTATTGCTAACGTCAAAACAATCCAAGATATGGATTACATGGCTGATACTATTGCTGTCCATATTGATACGTTAACACTTGAAGATAGACAATCTATCCTTGAATTAGCTGATCTTAAACGCCGTCTTCTTAAATTATGCTCTTTCTTAGAAAAAGAGATCGATATTCTCCAAACAGAGCAACGTATTCGTGGACAAATTCAAACGCAAGTTGATAAAAATCAACGTGAATATTACCTCCATGAACAGATGAAAGCTATTCAAAAAGAACTGGGGCGAGAAGATCAATCAGAAGAAATCAGCGCTATACGTCAAAAAATTAAGAACATTGGGCTTTCTAAAGAAGCAAAACAAAAAGTTGAAAGCGAATTAAAACGCCTTGAACAGATGCCTCCGCTTTCATCAGAAGCAGCTGTAGCCAGAAATTATATTGATTGGATTATATCCTTGCCATGGCAAAACGTGAGCAAAGATACCATCAATATTACCCAAGCTGAAGATATTTTAGACAAGAATCATGCAGGCCTTAAAAAAGCAAAAGATCGTATTGTTGAGTTTATTGCTGCAAAAAAGTTCTCTAAAAACTTACATCGTTCACCAGTTATTTGCCTTGTCGGCCCTCCTGGTGTGGGTAAAACATCCTTAGCACGCTCTATTGCGGAAAGTATGGGACGTGAATTTATTCGTATATCACTTGGTGGTGTGCGTGATGAAGCTGAAATCCGTGGGCATAGACGTACCTATATTGGTGCATTGCCTGGCAAAATCATCCAAGCAATGAAAAAAGCGAATGTACTCAACCCCGTCATATTACTTGATGAAATTGATAAAATGTCACGAGATATGCATGGTGACCCTGCAGCGGCTTTACTTGAAGTGCTTGATCCAGAACAAAATAAAAACTTTATCGATCATTTCCTTGATACAGGATACGATTTATCACAAGTTATGTTCATTGCAACCGCAAACATGATGGATCAAATTCCTTATCCTCTCTATGATCGTCTTGAAATTGTGTATCTTTCTGGGTATTCGGATCAGGAAAAGCTTGCCATTGCAAAAGAGTTCCTTATTCCAAAAAATTTAAAAGAATACAATCTTACAAAAAAACAGTTTACCATTTCTGATGACATGCTTTTAGCGATCATTGATGAATACACCAAAGAAGCTGGTGTGCGTCAACTTGAACGTCTTCTTGCAAAACTGATGCGTAAGACCATTCAACTTGTTCTGAAGGATGAAAAACTTAAATCATATACAATAACTAAACCGGTTATTCTTGAATGGCTTGGAAATTCTATGCATAAAAAAACAAGTATGAGCCAAAAAGAGGAACGAATTGGTCTTGCAACAGGTTTAGCGTGGACAGAAATTGGTGGTGATGTTTTAGAAATTGAAACATCAGTACTCACAGGTAAAGGTGGGCTTACACTTACTGGTCAACTTGGTGACGTGATGCAAGAATCTGCACAAGCAGCTATGAGTTATATCAGATCGCGCGCAAAAGATTTGGGACTGAAACAAAACTTTTATTCAGCAAATGATATTCACTTACATATTCCAGAAGGCGCAACACCTAAAGACGGCCCTTCTGCCGGTATCACCATTTGCACTGCCTTAGTTTCTGTGTTAACAAATAATCCAACAAAACCAAAACTTGCCATGACGGGTGAAATAACACTCCAAGGTAGAATACTTGCCATTGGTGGATTAAAAGAAAAACTTCTTGCAGCAAAACAACATGGTTGCATGACCGTTGTTATCCCACAAGAAAACTTTGACGATATGCAAGATATTAAAAAAGAGATGTCTCTTGATGATATGACTATTCATTTTGTAAGCAATATGGATGAAGTTCTTAAACTTGCCTTTGTCAAAAATCCTTTTGATAAACCTACAATTATTCGCGAAAAAAAGGATGAAGGCAAAAAACTTATGAAGAAAAAAACTACTAAAAAAGTAAAAAACGCTACCCGTTCGTCCTGATGCTTCGTCAGGCTCAGCAGTAAACGCTCTTCTTTGCGTGCCCTGCGAAGTTTTAACGAAGCAGGGTCGAAGGAAACGAACATAATTTATTAAGCCTCCCTTTCAGGGCGGCTTTTTTTATACCAAAATACCTAATCCTTGTGAAAAACAGTCATCTTCATATAAAATATCTATAGAGCTTAATTCTAAAAAGGGGTCAGGAAAGGGGTTAGAACATGAAGAAAATAATCTTATTCTGTTTCTTGGGACTCACACTATTTCCCGCTTGTCGCAAAAAGAGCAAATCAGAAAAACAATTCGAAAAAGCTAATAAAGCTAGATTGCTGAATAATCGGTAATATATATCATCATTTTTTCAATCGTTTGATCAATTGTTAACAGAGAAGTATCAATAACAATTGCATTGTGAGGAATAATCAACGGTGCAATTGTTCGATTTTTATCACGTTCATCCCGTTCTGTTATTAATGTAACAGCTTCATCAAGAGGAATATCATGATTATACTGCTCTTGATTTTTACGCCAACGTTGAGCACGTATAGCAACTGATGCGGTGACAAAAAATTTGATTTGAGCGTGAGGAAACACGACTGATCCAACATCACGTCCATCAATAACAACATTGTGATTATCTGCAATAGCACGTTGCAAAAAAGTTACTGCCTTGCGAACATCTTTATTAACACTGATGAGTGATGTGATGTTATCAATATATTTATCTTTCAAATATATCGTAATATCTTCATGGTCAAAAAAAATTCGCTCCAGAGAAAGTCCATCATAACTATATTGCAAACGCTTTGAATTAATACATTCCGCAAGATCTTCTGCACTCACTGATGATAATGTTTCGGGTGAATATCCATAACGATCAACCAATAAATAGGCAATTGCACGATATATCAATCCTGAACATATATAATAATATTCTAATCTATCTGCTAAAATTCTACTGATCGTTGATTTGCCGCTCGCTACTGGGCCATCGATAGTGATTATCATAAAATTATCCCTCTTAATTCTCTTGCGCCTGAACTTGCAATTCCAATTCCGCTCGCCCTGAGTGTTTTACGAAGTACAACGTAGTAAAATGCATCGAAGGGTGCAACATAAAAAAGATTTTTTTTAATTTAATATTCTTGTTTGTCCGCATCCTTCGATACATTTTTTTGAGGACAAAAAAACACTCAGGACGAGCGGGGGAAAACATTTGCTCAAGTTATTTAAACAGCCACCGCTATATCAACACCAATTAATTCAATATTAACCCGATCTTGCCAATGATTTTCTGTCACGCGTGCAGCTAACATAAATGTTTGTTCATACTGCTCATGTAATAACGTAAAAAGTTCAGGGCGATTAAAAAAAATAACCGGTTTGATAACACCATCAGCGAACATAAAACATTTCACATGCACATCTTTTAACAACTGTGGTTTTTGTACTTGCACCACATTATGCACATAAAAAATAGGTTGATCATTACTGTTACCAAATGGTTCAAGATGTTCAAGATCATCAATAAATTTTTTAGTTAATTCAGACAATTCAACCTGCGCATCAACTTTTATTTTTGGTTGCAAATCAAATGGTGTCAGTTGTTCAGCAACTAATGTTTCTAATCTTTTTTTCAGTTCAGGTAAATTTTCAACTTTTAATGATAATCCCGCAGCAACCGAATGCCCACCAAATTGCATCAGTAAATCTGACGATGCAGTCAATGCATCAAACATATTAAATTCAGCAATTGATCTGCATGAACCTTTTGCAAGACCATCAAAAGTTAAATGAAACAATATTGTTGGTTTGCCATATGCAGAAACAAATCGTGATGCAACTAATCCAATAACACCTGCGGGCCAACTTTTACTTGCAGCAATAATTACATTCTCTTTTTCAATATCAATATGTTTTAGTCTGATCTGCTCTTCTATCTCTTCAACAATCGATTTTTCTATTGCCTTACGCGCTTCATTCATTTCCAACAAAACCCGTGCAACAGTTTGAGCATTTGAAATATCAGTGCCAATTAAAAATTTAACCGCCTGGCGCGGATCTTCTAATCTGCCAAGCGCATTGATTTGTGGAGTAATAGAAAAACCGATATCAGTCGAAGATAATTTTGGTTTAGTGACTTTACCGTTCGCTTTTAATAACTTGAACGATAAACTTTCAATCTTATTGATATAATTAAGCCCATGACGAACCCAAAATCTATTTTCACCAAGCAATGGCACTACGTCAGCAACTGTGCCCAATAATAAAAGTTCATATGCTTTGGGTGGCAGCTGCAGTCCCTTTTTTTCATACAACAATGAAAGTAATTTAAAGGTAACGCCAACTCCTGCTAATGTTTTATACGGATACCCACAATCAATTTGATTAGGGTTAACAATTGCATATGCATCAGGAACTTTGCTGTGTGGTCGATGGTGATCAGTAATAATCAAATCAATACCAAGTTCTTTTGCACGTTCTGCTTGCGCGATAGCGGTAATACCATTATCAACGGTAATGATGACTGAATAACTATTTTCTGCAGCACGTTCAACAATTTTGGTTGATAAGCCGTATCCATCTTTAACACGATTGGGTAAAAAATAATTTATTTTTGCACCAAGTGGCAACAGACAAATCATCATCATTGATGACGATGTAATACCATCAACATCATAATCACCAAAAACTAACATCTGTTCTTGTTGTTCCATTGCGCGTAGAATTCTATCAACTGCTTTTTCAGCATCTTTCATCAAACGAGCATCTGCAACGCTCTCTTCAAAACGACTAAACAAAAATGATTCTATCTGATGTTCATCAGTAAAACCACGCGTGTACAAGACTTGTGCAACCGCAAAAGAAAGATTATATCGAGCTGCAATCGCTGCAATTTTCTGCTGATCAACTGCAGGGATTTTCCATATATATTTTTTACCGGTGATAATTTGATGATTGTTCATATTTTATAAAAAAATTGTTGATGTATTCTTAATATATATAAGATTAATATATATTCCCCCATTATACAAAATAAAAAGTTGTAATACATAAACAAGAAAAGTATATTAAGCAAAAATCAAATTATTAATTCTCAAAGGAGACAAAATGACGATCAAATCACTATTTCTTTTTTCTTTCATTACTGTCTGCATAGGAAGCAACATTATTGCGCAACAAGGAATTTTATTTAGCCAATTAGATTCTCTAACCCAAGAACAATATCGTAAAATGATAAAAAAATATGATGAAGGGAATAAAGACTGTAATTGGACATTATTTTTAAAATATAATAATGATGGTAAATATAATTTTATCGGATTTGGCGATGTATTAATAAGAGATGCTAGCGAACAAGACCTCAATAGTGTTAAAGATCTTCAAGATATAGAAAAAGCAATGGATGAAGATAATATTGTAGTGTGTTCATATTGGGGCTATACAACTATGATATGTAATACTAAAGATAATTCTTCATGTGAATCTGAGATTGTAAAAACAATTGCAACTCGTTCATATCAGATGAGAGAAGAAATAGCATTAGAACATGCTGTATGGGATTCTATTCATGAACGAAATAAAAATCGAAATCCTTTAACTAAAATTTTCCACAAAATTTTTGGCTGATAATTATTAAATTATTCATAATCAATTTTTAAATCATGCCCCAAACAAAGAAGAACCTATCAAGGTTCTTTTTTTAGGGATTCTAATTTAGCTTATAACGTAAAAAAATTAATTTTTATATTAAATGTGACATAATATTATATTTTTACTACCATTACCTCAAAAGTAATAGATAATCAAAAAAGGATTTTCATGAAAAAATATCTCTTCACTATAATCAGCATTATATCTTTGCATTCATATGCCATGGAAACAACAATTGATGTTTCTTTTTCACCAAAAAAATACATGGAAATTTTTGATCTTATTGCACAACTTTTAGATTATGAAACCGATAAAGAATTTATTGAAAGAACTTATGCATTAGCAATAAGAAAAAAAATACCTGAAACACATAAATCTGAATACCCTATCAAAAAAAATGTAACAAGATACCATACCGAACATGTAGCATATAGCCCAGACAATGCAACCTATGCCGAATCAAACAAGAGTTATGACAAACCATCATACGATTTAGTACAAAAACAAACAGAACCAAGTAAAAATCTCATAATCATTGATAGAAAAACTAATGAAAAAAGAGAATATTGTCTCGGCGACTTCCATCAAAAATTAGCCATTTCAAATGGTGGGCAACTGTTTGCAACTATTTATACAAGTTATAATGCTGATCCTCTCAATGGCTTTGTTCAACAAAATTCCCTAAGTATCACTAATTCTTCTACAGAAAAAAAAGAATATTATCATCTTCCTAAGTCTTGTAAATCAAGCGATGATTACCCTTCTATCGCATTTAATAAACAAAGCACCAAAATTATTGTCCATACTATAGGAGAAATCCAACATATCATTTTTCCATTGACTATTACCAGTCCAGATATGAACAATGATAACAAGAAAACATTCGCAAAATATTGTGCACAACGAGGAATCTGCAAAAATCTCATACCATTACCTCAAAACCAATAAGTAATTAAAAAAGGACTTTGGTGAAGCAATATCTATTTTTTATGCTGAGCAACATAATCCTATCTATGCATGTTGATGCTATGGAAGAAATTAATCCTTCTTTAAAATTTCCCACTGAACTTCTTGATCTTATTGCGCAATTCTTACCATTTTATGATATTGAATCAGATGAAGAATTTATTAAAAGAACTCAAATATTAAAGCTTCAATCAAAGAATTCAACACCCGAAGAGTTCAATTGGTGCAAAAACAATCTCAATTATATAGCTTATAGTCCGGACAATGTAATTATTGCTGTATCACGAAACAGTTGGAACAGCATGGAGGATTTCAATAATATCACTGAAAGACTTAAAGGAGATCCCCATTTGTATATTTTTAATAGAAAAAACGATCAAAAAAAATGTTACAACATTTCTTCCTATCATCAAAAATTAGCAGTCTCGTCAGACGAAAATTTGGTTGCAACAATGTATTCACAATATGAATCTGGACATCCTTGTGAAAGAGAAGATCATTTAACTATTGCTAATCTTTCTATAGATAGTCCTACAAGTACATGCAGAAAAAAACATTCCCATATTGCCAAAAAAAAATCAGAATCATTTAGTCTGCCTCCTGATGAAACAACCTTCATTGCCTTTAACAAACAAGGAACACATATCATTGCTCATTCCAAAAATTCTCAATATAAAATTTTTACATTAACTATTAATACACCACATACAGATACTGACAACAAAAAAACATTCGCAAAATATTGTACACAACGAGGAATCTGCAAAAATCTTACTCACAAATCCCTCGTATAAAATACTTAAATAACGTGAGTTCGATCTAAGCCGTCAATAAATAAAAGCTTTTTTTATATATTGACGGTTTCTTTTTTCGAAATCCATACGCAGCTAAAGCTGAAAATATATTT
>DATAXH010000148.1:0-2031 GCA_036266775.1 Candidatus Babeliales bacterium
TGGTTTCTAAAAATAAGGGGGGATTGTGATGAAGCATAATAAAAGATTGCAAGCGTTTGTTGGCGGAGCTGTTTTGCTGACACTTTTGTACATGGTTATACCACTCAACACAATGATTTCGGAAAAATCTACAGCTAAGCGGTTTCGTATGTCACATCCAGCTCAAATTGAGCCTGAACGTTATAAAAATGAACTTGTACGGGTAAAGACATCTGATAATACACTTATGGAATTGCCGCGGTGGCAGATTGATCAGATGAAAGTGTTGCAAGTGTTGTTGGTGCATCAGAAAGGGGAAAATAGTAAAAATAACCCAGTTGATGCAGCAATGATAACGAGCGATGAGTTGAAATTGTTACAGAAAGCACTCAATTTTACTGATAATTTGGAAGTATTTAGGAAATTTTATGCAAATCTTTCGACAGATCAAAAAAGGATTCTCATTAACGTTGCATCACTATTAGAAGCGCAAGATTTAATATCTTTGTTGGCAGCCTATACTTTTCCAGTGGAAGTGCAAAAGAAATTGGGAGCGAGCACTATTGAGCAAGAAGGTATGATTGCAACAGTAGTTGATTATTTACGTAAGCCAGAGAAAATTCCTCTTAATCATAAAGGCCCTATACTATCGATAGCTATAAGTTCTGACGGTAAGCGCATTATTTCTGGTGCTGCAGGTATGGATCATAATCTTATTTTGTATGATTTGAGCGCTGGTAAAGAGATAAAAGATTTGGTTGCAGAAACTATTCCCGTTACATGCGTGGCATTTAGTCCTGATGGTCAGTATATTGCTGCAGGATCAGAAAGAGAGGTTGATAGTCTTATTGTATGGAATGGAATAACGGGTGAAACAGTAAAAATATTAAGTAATAAACCAGTGAATTGTTTGGCATTTAGTTTGGACAGTAATTATATTATTGCAGGATCAGAGTTCTCTTCTTATTACAAACCTATTGCGTATAATGTGAAGAGTGGCGAGATAATTTCAACATATGTAGATATAAGTACTAGTATTTTTTTGTCTATCACGAGAGTTGGAGATTCATTTCAAGACTTTCGAGGTTCTATGGGTTGTGTGGCATTTAGACCTCATGGTGATGATATAGTATTAGGAACAGAAACTGATTCGATACGAGATAATTTGGTTTTTTATGACAGTAAAACATACAAAAGAAAAACAAAAACATTTGAAGGAATGAGAGGAAAATCATATATAGCATTTAGCGTAGATGGTAAATATCTTGTTGGATCTGATGCGAGGCGATTGATATTATGGAATGCCGAAACAAGTGAAAAAATAAAAATTTTTAATAATCCTCAACCTCTATTTCCTATACCTCTATTTTGTGTAGCTTTTCATCCCTCTGGACAATATGTAGCTGCGAGCTGCAGAAGATATGTATATTTGTTTAGTTGTAAAACTGGCATGTTTTTTAAAAGATATGGGAAATATAAGAAGCTTAATTGTATAGCATTTAGTCCGGATGGCAATTATTTGTTTTGCGGAACAAACAAAAGTCTTGTTGTATTCAAAATGATTGATGAAGCAACACTTGATTATATTGCAACACAATTAAATCTTGCGCAAGCGCGTTTGTTGTATCGTTTATATCAAGCAAAAATTAATAAAGTTCCCGTGATGTTGGATAAGCAAGATGCGGATTATCAAATCTATTTGAGCTTGCCACAAGATGTGCAGAAGGTGGTTAAAGCATTTTTGACATTTACATCAACATTAGATGTTGCTGAAAAAGAAGTCCAAGAAAAAGAAAAAATGTTGCAAGAAAAAGAAAAAACACTGCAAGAAAAAATGAATGAGTTGCGGTCATCACTGTTTTATGTAAAAGGACATTTGTACGGTAAAACTGAAAAAATGCGTGAGCAAAAAATAAAAGCATTAAAAGATATGATGCAAAAATTAGAAAAAGATTCTGTTGATTATAAAGCGTGCGTAAAATTATTGGATGAGTTGGAATTGGAGGCGGCTTTTGAGACGGATTAAATTAAAAATTCCAACCGCTCGCCCTG
>DATAXH010000149.1:0-1552 GCA_036266775.1 Candidatus Babeliales bacterium
CAATTACATTTATTCCATTTAAATCTTTGATGAAAGATGATATTCATCCAAAAAAGAGTGATAGTTATAAAGAACAAGGTACTACGCTTTTTTCTTTTTCTAAAACATATCAAAATGAAGAAATAAAGATTCAAATCAAATTACATTCAGATTTTGGCAAGATGAACCCCGGACACTTTTTGAATCAATTTAAAGAAACACCAAAGTATGAGTCAGGACATATTCCTAATGAAGGTAAAATATTGACTGTTGTGAAGTATGATGAAATTACAAAGGAGTTGTGCGAAGCTAATATCATCCGTAAATATGGTTTTGATTATGGATATGATCACATTGATCAAAAATATGAACATTGGGTGAAAGGCTATTTTGCAGATGAGCTTAATGCGGAAGAAGAAGCAATACAAAAATTTGTAGCGGACAATACAAAAGCTTATCAATTTTATTCTCGACTCAAGAAATTGTTTCTTGGTGGTTCAATTGGTGTAATTATCGCGTATCTTGTATATCAAAAATTTTATGCCACAGCGAGATGAATATGAAATATTTTTTAAATATTCTTTTTTTAATGAGTTTTGCAGGCTCAGTTGTGGGTAGTGAAAAAAGAAACGAAATAATTGTTTTCAAAGCTAATGTTGGTACATTAAATGCTAATCCTTTACGATATTGCGATAAAAAATACATTGATTTTTTAAACGATCAATATGGTATGCAGTGTAAATATAATGAGCCCTTTTTAAGAGTATTTCATCCTACAATTCCTCAAGAAACTCAAGAATTTCATTTAAAAAAAGAATTTATTGAGCAAATCACTTTCGTGCCTTATAAATGTTTTATGTATAACGATAAAGATCCGCGAGAGAGTGATAGATTTAAACAGTCTGGCACTGTGCTTTTATCATTTTTTAAAGAAGTTCAAAATGAAAATAGACAAATTCAGATACAACTTACTTCAGATTTTGAGACAATGAAGCCTAAAATTTTGTTACAGCAATTTAAAGAAATGCCACAATGTAATCCTGGAAATATTTTTAATGAAAATGGTGATTTGTTAGTATTTGTTGATACAACTGATCTTGAAAAAGAACTGTGCGAAGCTGATATTGTGCAAAAAGTTGGACGTGATTATGGATATGGTCACGGTAAACAAAAATATGAACAATGGGTTAATGGATATTTTGGAGAAGAAATAAAAGCAAAACAAAGAGCAGCTTTATTTTATTCTCGACTCAAAAAACTTTGTGGGTTTTCAATTGCTGCAATTATCGCATATCTTGTATACCAAAAATTTTATGCCACAGCGGGATGAATGTGAAATATTTTTTAAATATTCTTTTTTTAATTTTTACAGGCTCAGTTTTGGGTAGTGAACAAAATAATGAAATATATCAATTCACTGCATATGTTCGTGAGAATCAACCATTGGTTTCTTGTGATAAAGAATATATTGATTCTTTTAATGAGACATATGGCACACAATACAAATATGAAGATCCTTTTTTACCAGTATATTTTGATGCACATTCAGCAGGTCAAATGCCTCATTTTTTTG
>DATAXH010000150.1:0-14773 GCA_036266775.1 Candidatus Babeliales bacterium
AGGTTTTTGAAAGGTTCACACCTAACCAGCGATCCAAAATAATAGCCACTGCAGAACGTACTGAAAGATGATTAAAGTCAGAAAAGCCTTCTACAGGGACCAATAAATAATCTGATTGTTCAATCACAAAAGGAGCCAACCCTTGACCTGTTCCAAAAAGTAACAACACCGGCCTATCAGTTGCCCATACTTTTGTTTGATCATAAAAAGAGATAATTTGCTCAGTAGGTACTTCTTTAGCTGAAGTCGTAATAATCAATGGTTTTTTGCCCTCAAGCTCTTCAACTCTTTTAACTGCATCTTGCAACGATGCCATCAATTGCACCAACTGAATTGCATCATAGCGGCATCTATTGTATTCAAAACCAATTCCCTTTTTCCAAAAATCCAGCATCTTTTGCACAATTTTCTGCTGATCAACTAATGGCGTCACAATGAAAAATTCTTTAATGCCATATGTTTTGGATGAACGTGCGATATCGTGAATATCAACCGATGTTACCGATGAATTCCCAACTCTTTTTTCATCACCAATCAGCACATCAGTATGCATTAATGCTACATAATGTGGTGGAATATAGGTGCTTGCTAACGCTTTTTCTTCTTTGGTTAATTTTTGTGAACGTAACCAGGTAAAATGTTCTTTCACCGTTGCAGCAACTGCATGTTCTTGACGCCATGTTTCAATGGCTGCATGATTGCCTGAACGGAGTATATCCGGAACCCTTTTATCTTGCCATTCAACCGGTTCAGTGTATGAAGGAAAATCAACAAATGGTCCGCTGAAAGAATCACGCGCAACTGATTCTGTGTTTCCTACTACTTGCGGCAACAGTCGCAAAACACCTTCAACAACGATCATTGCCGGCAAATCGCCGCCCATGATAACAAAATCACCCATTGAAAGAATCATATCTGCATACTCTTCTTCTACACGGGCATCCATACCTTCATAGCGCGCGGGAATGAGCATCAAATGTTTATGTTCTTGTGCGCGAGCTGCTATTGTTTCCAACACTCGCTGATCTACCTTCTGCCCTCGCGGTGAGAAGAATATTTTGAAAGCTTTACCGTGTTGTGCTTCTTGAGCTTCAATTGCCTTTTGCACAACATCAGGGCGAATAAGCATACCTGCTCCAGGCCCAAATGTCGGCGCATCAATACGCGCCTTCGGCTGTACATATGAAAAAAACGATTGTACATCTATCTGTACAATCCCTTTTTCTTGTGCTTTCCCGACCAAACTTGTATGTACAAATGGCTCGTAAAGCTGTTCACAAACAGTAAGAATTGAAATATTCATTATACCCCAAGTTCCACTTTGTTCCACTCGGGGACCCCATTAAAGAAAAAACTAAAATAAGGATAAGAAAATGGAACATATTACCGAGATAATTCAAGTGAAAAATTTTTTCCAAAAGGTGCCGCTACATCAATCAAAGCACGCAATGATTTAATTGTGTGCCCTTCTTTTCCAATAACACGGCCTCTATCTTCTGGTGATACTTTTATTTCGAGAAGATTAACGTCATCTTTTTCAGTAAGGTTAATGACAACTTCTTCGGGACGCGAAACCAATTGCTGCACTACAAAGGTGACCAATTCTTTAATCATGCTGTCGCCTTATGCCTGTTTATTCTGCTGCTTTTTCTGTTACAACAGCTTTTTCTACCACAGGAGCAGTTGTTGCTGGCTTAACAGAATTTTTAAACAAACGATACACTTTTTTAGCGGAATCGGTTGCAATTGCACCTTGAGATAACCATGTTTGATAAATATCTTCATGGAATTGAACGACTGTATTGTTCATTGGATCATAAGTTCCAACGTTTGCAAGAATCTCACCATCTCTTTTGTTACGACCATCAGTAGCAACAACACGGTAATATGGGCGATTAGTTGTTCCAATACGAGACAAACGAATTTTAACTGCCATAAGAGACGTTCCTTCACTTCGCGCTCATTCTGAGCTTGTCGAAGAATTAAAGCGCGCTTAACCCTTCAACAAGTTCAGGGTGAGCGCAGTTAGAAAAAATATAATACTTTATTACATCTATATCTTAACATATTGTTTTGCTTCTTCAAAGCGTTTTAATAGCTTAGACACATCTGCAACACCCACTCCTGCCCCTTGTGCAATGCGCTGCATACGTGAACTGTTAAGAATAGATGTATTGCGTCGCTCTTTTGGCGTCATGGAAGAAATAATTGACCGAAATCTTACCAGTTCCACCTCTCCCCTCTGAATCATCTCAGGAGAAATGTTTAACCCCATTCCTGGCATATATTTCAGCAATTGCGAAAGTGAACCAATTTTATTCATCATCGCCATCTGATCAGCAAAATCTTGCAACGTGAATGCTCCTGATTTAAGTGCCTGTTCAGCTTTTTCTTGTTCTGCAGCTGAAACTTTTTCTTCCGCACGTTCAAGCAAACTCCGAATATCACCCATTCCAAGCATACGTTCTGCAGCCCGATCTGGATAAAAAAGATTCAAATCAGTAACTTTTTCACCTTCACCCACAAAAATAATCGGCTTTTTTAACACAAAACGGAATGCAAACGCAGCTCCGCCGCGCGTATCGCTATCCATCTTGGTTAAAATAGCCCCTTGAAATCCAATAGTATCATCAAAAGCTTTTGCCACCGCAAGTGACTCTTGTCCCGTCATAGCATCAAGAACCAACATTTTATAAGAAGGACGCAGCAAAGCATCAATTTCTTGTAATTCTTGCAACATACTATTATCAATATGCAGACGGCCGGCGGTATCAAGTAAAATAGCATCAAAACAATTATTTTTGCCAAAATTAAAAATTTCTTTAGCTGCCATGACGGGATCATTACTTTGTGCACGATAAAATGAAACATCAACCTGCTGAGCAAGTACTTCAAGCTGATCAATTGCCGCTGGACGATAAAAATCAACTGAACCCACTAAAATTTTTCTGACTATTTTATTTTGCGCAGCATCTTTCTTAATTTTATACGCCAACTTACCCATTGTTGTGGTTTTTCCTGAACCCTGCAAACCCATCACCATCACGGTTAAAGGAAATGAAAAAGAAAAGGCAGCATCACTGCCGCCAAGAAATTCAACAATTTTACGCTGAACAACCATCATCAATTGCTCTGCCGGCTTTAACGCACCTGTTATCTTTTGCCCAACAACATCTTGTTTTACTGCTGCAATAAATGTTTGCACAACACCATACGGAACATCCGCTTCCAATAAAGCTTGTTCCACACTCTGCAATGTTTCTTGAATATTTTGTTCTGTTAACTTTTTACTGCTTTCAAGACCAGAAAACAGTGATGAAAATTTTTGTGATAGGAAATCAAACATATCAAAGGTCCTTTTAAAGAAAATTTGCTTATTTCAATGTGCTTATCCTATCATAAACGTAAGAATATTTCTATTTATCTTACTGCTATACACATATCTCATTATGTATGCTATAATTACAAAGATAATTTAAAGAGGAACAATCTCATGAAAAAACAAGCAACTTCTACCGCAATATATCCAAAAACTCTCCTTCTGGGCGTACAAACCCCTGAAAATTACATGGTTAATACCGAATCTTATTTTGAAGAATTTCGCAATCTTGCACGCACAAATGGCGTATTCAATAGTGAAGAACTTCTCATTAAAATCCGTACCATTGATCCTGGCTATTTTCTAACCAAAGGAAAACAGGAAGAAGTCAAAGCGTTCTGCGATGAGCATGACATTGAGCAAGTCATCATTTCTGAACCACTTTCTTCACGTCAAGTAGGTAATCTTGGAGAACTGTTCCATTGTGATATTTTTGATAGAACTGAACTTATTTTAGAAATTTTTGAAAAATCAGCTCATACCGCTGAAGGTAAGATGCAAGTTGAAATCGCACGTTTACAACATAAAAAATCGCGTCTTGCAGGTCGTGGGGTACACTTTGCACAACAAAGTGGTGCCATTGGTGTCCGCGGTGGTTTTGGTGAAACTGCAAAAGAAAAAGAGACTCGTCATATTGAAAACAGCATTTTACAAATTAAGCGCCATCTTGCAACTATGCACAAAGCACGTGAAACACAACGTAAGCAACGCCTGAACAATAAAGAACCAAATATCTGTCTTATTGGATACACCAACGCAGGAAAATCTACCATCTTAAATACGCTCACCAACAGCAATGTATTGGCCGAAGATAAACTATTTGCAACTCTTGATACAACAACCCGTTCACTGTTTATTAATGGCACAAAAAAGGGAACATTATCTGACACTGTTGGATTTATTCAGCAACTGCCTACACGACTTATTGATGCATTTAAATCAACACTTTCAGAATTACATCATGCTGATTTATTATTGCATGTTGTTGATGTTTCCGATCCAGGTTGGCAAAATCACATTCGTGTGGTGAATGATATCTTAGAAGATTTAGAAGTTGATACTCCTATCCTCTACGTATTTAACAAAGCTGATAAACTTGATACAACCTTACTTGCAGGAGCGCTTGAAAAATATGAACCGCATGTTGTTGTTTCATCACTGACTAAAAAAGGTATTGCTCCACTTATGGAATACATTGATAATTGGCAGCCGTAACTATAAATTATTGAGCTAAAAAAAAATGTGTTGTATATTACGCCCAGTAATAGCAACACATTTTTTTATGGGAAAACGTTCGTTTATTTCGACAAGCTCAATACGAACGGAAAACAATATCTCAATCCCCGTTCGCCCTGAGCTTGTCGAAGGGTGCGAACGTAAAAAAAAGGAGAGCTTTGTGAATAAAATTAAACCCACTACCCTTCGATACATTTTTGTCCTTCGACAAGCTCAGGATGATCGGAGGAAAAACACTCAGGGCGAACGGGAAAAAACAAAACATTATTTTACACATTACTTATTGTTATTATTCTTTGTATCTATTAATTGCATGGAGCAACAAAAAGGGCCAATGGATTCTGTGTGGTTCTATGATAAAAACCATATATTCGCGCAAGCAAATCAACTCCATCAAGAACAACAATGGGAAGAAGCCAGTAGAGCATATAGAGACGGCCTTGCAAAAGTAAAACCAACCGATAATGTCTACAAACCCAATGAATCACACCCAATATTTGATGAAGAAACAAAACATCATGAACATATTGCGCAACTGAATTTAGCCGCATGTTTAATGGCACAAAGACAAGAAACAGAACATTGGGCAAGCTTTGATGCTCTCTTAGATATTCCAAAACCAAAACATATCTCATCAGATCTGATTCATCATCATAAAAAACCTCTTAAAGAACAAACTATACTTGTACGCACTGATCACATTGGTATTGGCGACATTTTTTGTTTCTTATCCGCTGCTCATGAACTGAAAAAACGTACTGACTGTGACATTGTTCTGTCGGTACCAGATCTTCTTAAAGAAACATTAGCAAGCGCTGCACAAGAATATAAATTTACATTGATTGGCACACATTATAAATCTGACATCACAAAAACAACTCATTATGAAACACATCTCATTGCCCTTCTTGGACATTTACATCTTAAACCTGCTCAGATGAATCCTAAAAAAGTTGTTTTCAGTGCACCAGAACAAGCAATGAATGCTGTGCTCAAAAAAATTACTCCTCTATTAAAACAGGAAAATATTCTTGTTGTTGCTGACAGAGGGGAAGTTGATCGTCAAACAATTCTTATCGGAGGTAAAAAACTTCCATATAATAGCAATACTCATGGCAGACATCTTGATTCAGAACCATTTGCTGCATTATTCAAAAATCATCCGAATATTATTTTGGTTGATTGCAGCAATCAAAACAAGAAAATTATTAGCAATAAAAATAACAAAATTATTGTTGATGATGAATCCAGCAGTCGTTATCTTACGATTGCTCCTGAACAACACCCATTTGATACAATTATTGCTCTTGCACGAATCATGAGTGCACAAAAAAATATGATTGCCTTTGGACCTGATATGGGACAAACAAATGTATTTATGCGAGCTTTAGATCATGATGCGCAAAACCGTATGGCATTCATTATTCCAAATCCAAAAGAACATGATATGCGAATGGAAGGTGAAGGTTCAAAATATAAACATATGATTTCTAACTGTTGGGCATATAAATGCAAAACACCTGATGATCAGACACACGTGATAGAAGAAGCGTATAATGATATGTTGAAAATAGCGCTCGAAGATACCCTTCAACAGGTTCAGGGCGAGCGCGACAAAAAATAAATTGATAAAAAAAAGGAGATTTTATGAAAAAAATTAAAACATTGCTTACTCTAACTTCATTAATTTACATTCCTGCGCTCGTCCTGATGCTTCGACGAAAGCTCAGCAGTAAACACCTGCCTAGAACTTGCCGTGCCCGCCGAAGCCTTGGCGAAGGCAGGTTGAAGGATTTCTTCGAGCGCTCGAGGATATCCTTCAACAGGTTCAGGACGAGCGCAGGAGTAATTATTCTATTCATATCATTTGTTAGTTGCCACGCAATAAACCAAATCACCTTCGATGCAATTGAAACATATCTCAAAAAACCACAACCACATTCATATGTTGATTACCAATCTTTTGAGACCTTATGCAAACATGCAAACGGTCTTTTTACTGCAGAACAGTATGAAGAAGCAATTGCATTTTACAAACAAGCCCTCGCATTAAATCCAACATGCGCACAAATATTTTTTAATCTTGGGCAAGCATTGTATCATGCAAAAAAATATTCTGATGCATTGTATGCATATAAAAAAACAATTCAATATAAAAAAGATCATTCCCGTGCATACGTTCAAATTGGCAAAGTAATGATGGATGTTAAACAAACCGGTGATGCAATTGAACCATTCAAACAAGGGCTTGTGCTTGAACCAGACAATCAGGACACTCGATTATTACTTGCACGCGCATACAATGAAAAAACACGCTACAATGACGCAATCCAGATTCTTCTTGATGGTCTTGATATGGAACCAGGGCATATAAATCTCAGATTTGAGCTTGCCAATGTTTATAACACCGTTAATCGCCTTGATGAATCTCTTGCGATCTATCAAGAACTTGATCAACAACTTCCCAATAATCCATCAATCATATACAACATTGCGTTCACGTATAAAAAATTAGGCGATTTACCAACATCAATTCCATATTACAATCGAGTACTTGCAATTGACCCAAATCATGCAGAAGCGCTTTTTAGTCGCGGACTTGCATATTTGGTTATTGGTGATTTTGAAAAAGGATGGCATGGGTATGAATGGCGCTACAGCAGACCTTCTCAAGGATCATTGCGCAGTTACCCAGAACCACGCTGGGATGGTGAAAACCTTAATGGCAAAACAATTTTAATTCACGCCGAACAAGGACTTGGTGACACATTCCAATTCATTCGTTACGCGAAACTTATTAAAGAAAAAAATGGTACCGTGATTGCCGCAGTACAAAAACCACTCGTTACATTAATGAAACGTTGCGAAGGCATTGACCAAGTAATTTCACTTGATGATACACCACCACACTTTGATGTTCATTCACCACTGTTATCATTACCATATGTTCTTAAAACAAAACTTGATACAGTTCCCAATGAAATCCCTTATCTTCATGCTGATGAAAAATTTGTCGCGGAATGGAAAGAAAAATTAGCAGCAGATAAAAATTTTAAAATTGGTATCTGTTGGCAAGGAAATGATAATTATGCAACACCAATGCTCCGCACAACCGTTGCACAAAAATCAGTGCATCCACGAGAATTTGAACCTATTTGCTCTGTACCTGGCGTGAGCATTTACAGCTTACAGAGAATGACAGGGACTGAGCAACTCAAAGAAATACCAAGCACAATGCATATCAAAACCTTTGATGGTGATTTTGATCAAACTCATGGTCGTTTTATGGATACTGCTGCAGTTATTAAAAATCTTGATCTTGTTATCACCGTTGATACATCAATCAGTCATCTTGCTGCTGGACTTGGTACACCAACATGGATTTTATTACCAAACCCTGCGGATTGGCGTTGGATGATTGACCGCAATGATTCTCCGTGGTATCCGAATATTATTCGTTTATTCAAACAACCAACACCAGGAGATTGGAAATCTATGATTCAAGAAGTTGCGGTGGAACTCAAAAAACATATAACAGGAAAATAATGTCTCCCGCGCTCGTCCTGAGCCTGTCGAAGGATATCTTTCGAGCGCTCGAAGAAATCCTTCAACCTGCCTTCGTTAAAACTTCGGCAGGCACAAGTTCTAGGCAGGTGTTTACTGCTGAGCTTTTGTCGAAGCATCAGGACGAGCGCACAAGAACAACATTTAATTATCGTAAGGTTATTTATGCAAAAAAAAATATTATCGGTTTTATTATTTTCTTTCTGCGTCTTACAATGCACCCCTTCCATTGAAACAGCAATGGAATATCAAAACAATGAACAGTACACACAAGCAATTGCATGTTTTGAAGAAATAATGCACAACCAGCCACACAACTTACAAGCACTATTTAGTCTTGGTGGATGTTACCTTGCACTTGGAGAATATCATAAAGCGATCAATGCTTTTAACACCATCATCACACACAATCCACAAACATTACCCGCCCTGTATAATAAAGCATTTACCTATAAAACAATGGGTGATGTTGATACCGCAATTGAACTGTATCAACAGATTATTGCAACAAATCCTGAATATGAACCGGCACAACTCGGGCTTGGTTTTGCATACATAACCAATGGCAATTTTGAAGACGGCTGGAAACAACATGAACGGTATTTAAAACAAAGTGGTAAAAATGGTGATGCATTACGCACATTATTAGATGAAGACAAAGTTGCGCACAAAAAAATTCTTCTCAAACCTGAAGGTGGTCTTGGTGATACGCTCAACTTTATACGCTATGCGGAACTTCTCAAAAATATGGGCGCTGAAATTATTGTTGCGTGTCAAAAGCCACTCATTCCAATATTATCACGCTGCAGCTACATCAATCAGATCATACCATGTGGCACAACAATACCAGAACATGATGCTTCTGCAACGCTCATGAGTTTACCTGCAATTTTTAATGATGATGATCAAACGGTACCACACAATATTCCATATCTTTCTGCAGACCCAACACTTGTTGCATATTGGAAGCAACAGTTTGCAACAGATCACAATTTTAAAGTTGGCATTTGCTGGCAAGCTGATTTTAATAATGATAAACCATCAAAATTACCAATTGCGCGTCGTGGTATTCCATTACAAAATTTTGCACCATTAGCAACAATTGATGGCATTAGTTTATATAGTTTACAAAAATATGATGGCACTGAACAAATTGATGCAGCACATTTTAATCTGCATGTTTTTGACAATCTTGATGATCAATCAGGACCATTTATGGACAGTGCTGCAATTATCAAAAATCTTGATTTAATTATCACGGTTGATACCGCAATGGTTCATCTTGCGGGTGGATTAGGTGCTAAAGTTTGGTTGTTACATCCATATGCAACTGCTGATTGGCGCTGGATTTGTCATCGTACTGATTCTTACTGGTATCCAAATCTGCGCATTTTTAAACAACAACAACCATTTGATTATGAGGGTGTTATTGCACAAGTGCGTGTTGCACTGCAAAACTTAGTACAATCGAGTTAATTTTTTCTTCTATTTTCTTTTTTCTTTCTGCGCTCGTTCTGATACTTCGTCAAGCTCAGTAGTAAACACCCGCCTGGCCTCCGAAGCCTTGGCGTAGGACGGCTTGAAGAATATCTTCGAGCGCATAAAAATAAGGGGCTTTCAAGCCCCTTTCAAAATTACAAAAAATCTATGAATTTCTATTTTGATCAATACCTTTCTGAATACCTTTTAATAGTTGCACGGTAACAAAATCATAAGCTAAATCTACCGCAGCATTTGCAAATGGTTTTACAATCCAAGCAATATTTTCAGACAAATTTTCATCACATTTTTGATTAATATACTCTTCATTCAAAGAGCATTGATCTGCTCCAACACGTAAGGTTCCATTGATACCAACATATCCTATAAATGAATAAATTTTACTATTATTATTTTGTTGAAAATAACTCCAATTATTATTAAGCGTATGGGCAGCAGGAAGTGTAGTAGTCATCCCTCCTATAACGGCTTTACCAATGACAACCTGATTTCGAGCAGAGATATATTCTTCTCCAAACAGCTCAGAAAGTTTTTTTTCCTGAAGCAAAGAATTTATACCAATAACTTTTAACAATGAATTTTCTCTCGCACTTATAGTGCCAATCATCATTACCGCAATCCAAATTCGAATAGTTTTCTTTAAATGATTCATCAAAAAACCTTTATTTATGACATTTATATCCTATAAATATAATATCATAAAACAAAAAAAAGAGGCTTGTTTTTTCAAGCCCCTTTTCTGTTTCTTTTTTGCAAAACATTTATTATTTTTTGCTCTTTTCCAAATATGGAACAACAACATTATTCAACAAATATAACGTAGCGATCGTAATTGTTTCCGGATGGGTCGCAACTTGTACCCCTTGTGTCACAACTGGAGCAACTACACTTTTAACCCTTGCTGGTAGATAATTGCATGAAGCAACGAGAGGATCAAATGAATAACCTTTTGCGCTTAATACAGTACCAACTTCACGAACAAGACAATTAATCACAAAATGCTCGCCCGCTTCTTTATAATCTAATTTTGACAAATCTGCCTGACATGCACCCAGTGCATATCCTGTTGTCTCCAAAATTGATTTAAAGACAATGTTATCAGGAGCACAAACTACTGGATTACTTGCAAGAAGAGTCCCTCCAACAACATACACGCTATGCGTTTTTGCATCAGCCACACTCAATGCATTTTTTAATTGTTGATTAAACTTTTGCTGAGAACTATTTTCGCTCGCATGTGCATAATGAGCACACACGAGCGAAAATATTACTACAAAAATAAATTTGATATTAAAGCAAATGATATCTGTCATCATCGCTTAGCTTTTTTTCTGATCAGCAATTACCATAGGCAATAATACATCCATTACTACACAAGTAAGTGTTTCAGGATGCGTAGCAACTTCTGCAACTCCATCAACCATTGGTTTCACTAAATCACGTATCATGCCATGTGGTAAAACATCTAATTTTTTTAACACTGCATCACGGTAGCCATCCAAACCGATCATATCACTACCTTTACGAACTATATAATCAATAGCAACACGCTCTCCAAAACCAACTGCATCTTGAGTATTTTTATTTTCAACCGCTCCTAAAGCTGTTACCATAAATGCTTTTTTAGCGTGCTGATCGTTACCCAATAATTTATCTGCAACAATAGCACCTACGATAAGATGTTTTTTGCAATATATATCTTTGCTCAATCCATTATTAAAAAGAGGACATTGTGCTGATGCATTTGCTACTATTAAAACTGCTGGAACAACTAAAGCACGAGAAACTTTGTGAAACTTTTTCATGAGGACACCTTTTTTTTAAAGAATTTATAATTCACCGCCATAATCTATATCGATATGTCAGAAAGATCAACATAAAATTTTAAAAACTCGTTTCACTCCTTTACTTTATTTTTATTTTTTTGTACGACTAACTCAAAAAAAGAGTATCCAAATTACACGAGGAGAGTCATGAAGCGTACAAATATCTGTTATTTTTTTATTATCTCTACATTATTTATAAACGTAGTATTATTTACACATTCAACATATTGCAATAAAATTTGTGCAGAAATTTCTTGTGGTGAACTTATTGATAAAATTACCATTCTCAAAATCAAAGCTGAACGCATTTCCGATCCAGAAAAACTGAAAAATGTGCACACCGAACTTGAAACATTACAAAAAACATGTGATGAAAATATTGTTGATTACGCGGCAATCACACATTTGCAAGAAACTTTACAAGAAATCAATCAAGCATTGTGGGATATTGAAGATGCAATTCGGGTTAAAGAACGGAATAAACAGTTTGATGATGAATTTATTCAAATCGCTCGCAGTGTGTATGTAACAAATGATAAACGTTGTGTCATAAAAAAAGAGATTGATAAAGTTTTAGGGTCGAGGATTACTGAAGAAAAATCGTACGAAGAATTTTCGTCCTTCGATACATTTTTTGAAGACAAAAAACACTCAGGATGAGCGGAAGAAAAAATTAGTGTCTTATTCCCGCTCGCTTACGAAGTGAAACGTAGTAAAATGTATCGAAGGGTGTAAACTTAGTAATTATCAATAATAATCAACACTCACCAAGGCAAAAATAATGCGTGATACTTTTAACACCTTCCTTCAAAACAACCTTAATCCATCACAACAAAAAGCAGTATATCAAGAAACAGGACCAGTTCTTGTTGTAGCAGGAGCAGGTTCAGGAAAAACACGCGTTATCACTGCACGCATCACGCATTTAATTTTAAATAAAAATATCAATCCATCATCGATCATTGCATTAACTTTCACCAATAAAGCTGCACATGAAATGCGCGAACGTATCGCATCTTTTTTAGGCAATCAAACTAACCTTCCATTCATTGGCACCTTTCACTCCTATTGCGTACAACTACTCAAAAAGCATCAGGAACATTTACCCAATGAATTTTTTTCTATTTTAGATAGCGATGATCAACAGAAAATGATACAAGCAATTTTACAACGTAACGGATTACAAAAACAGTTCACAGCAAAAAATGTTAGATATCAAATTTCGCAAATGAAAAATCATACCGTTGATCCAGCCCATCCCGCAACAGAGCAATTAACGCATCCTATTCTCACAGAAATTTACAATGCCTATGAAACAGAAAAAAAAGCTTCAAAAGCTTTAGATTTTGATGATTTATTACTTGAAACTTTACGACTATTCAAAAAAAATAGCGTTATAAAAAACAAATTTCAGGAAAAAATTCGTCACATTTTGGTTGATGAATATCAAGATACCAACATTGTGCAACATGAACTGCTCAAAGCTATGGCATTATCTGATGACACACTTGCAATAGATTCTGTCTGCGCCGTTGGTGATGAAGACCAATCAATTTATTCATGGCGTGGTGCTAATGCAACAAATATGGCGCATTTTAAAAAAGTTTTTCAAAATACAATTGTCATCACCATTGAACAAAATTATCGCTCTGTGCAACAAATATTAACAATTGCAAACCATACGATACAAAACAATAACAATCGAACGCCCAAACAGTTGTGGTCAGAAAAAAAAGGCAACAATCGTGTGTATAAGATGCTCTGTTTAACGGAATATCAAGAAGCACGTACAATTACACAATTATTACTTGTCGCAAAAGCAAAATATGGTCTTAACAATATTGGTATACTGTATCGTACTCATACGCAATCCCGTGCACTAGAAGAAGCATTACTCAAAGATTCAATTCCATACCGCATCATTGGTGGCATTCAATTTTATGAACGTAAAGAAATTAAAGATTTGCTCGCGTATCTTAAAATTATCGCCAACCCATTTGATCGAACCTCTTTTTTCCGTATTATTAATGTCCCCGCTCGCGGATTAGGTGATAAATTTGAAGCTCTTTTTTACGCACAGTGGGCACAACAACCATTTGCGACATGGCATGATATTATTCAACAATTAACAGAAAATGGCAGTTTAGGAACCACAAAAGCTGCAATCTTACACACATTTGCAGAAATATTTGATGATATTGAACCAACAACTTCCCCAAGCAAGGCACTTGAACAAATTCTTCTCCATACCAAATATCTTACGCATATAAAAAACACAGAAGACAAAAAGGAAGCGGAAGCTCGTCTTGATAATATTAAAGAGCTTTTAGATGCACTTAATCATTTTGAAACAACCGGTATTAAAACAATCACTGCATTCCTTGATGAAGTTGCACTCATGCAAGACCAGATGAATAAACAAAACCGCGATAAACATGCAGTCTCTCTCATGACATTGCATGCAGCAAAAGGTTTAGAATTTGATTTGGTTATTTTACCAGGAGTTGAAGAAAGCATTATTCCAACAACACGTTCACTCACTTCCCATAATGCCCTTGAAGAAGAACGACGCCTTTTTTATGTCGGTATTACTCGTGCGCGAGAACATTTGCTTATCTCTTATGTCAAGCATCGCTATTCGTATGGGCAAATGATTGACCAATTCCCTTCTCGTTTTTTACGTGAAATACCCAGCAATTTATTACCACAAGAAGATTGTTCATATTGGAACAATACTCAAACGAATCAGTTTTTTGCTGATTGGCTTAATGTCAAAGCTAAAGCTTCTGATGTATACATACCCTCATCTCGCTCTAATCCTTCGATACATTTTGAAGACAAAACACTTAAGACGAGCGGAAAAAAGAATACAGATATTTCCTCCTCGGCTCACCCTGAGTGCCCCGATAGGGGTGTATCGAAGGGCACGTGGAAAAAAAACCAACCTGTAAAACATGCAAAATACGGAATTGGAACTGTTCAAGATATTGAAGAAAAAACAAATGGCGATATTCATTTATCAATTAAATTTAAGATTGGTTTAAAGAAAATTATTGCGCAATTTGTACAAAAATTATAATACTCACAGCATGAATAAACCCACTCTCTATCTCAATCTTTGTACCGAATTTTTTGATGCAGATAAACCACAAGCATCTCTTGAAGAGTATGCCTTTTTTTATCATTATCTTTCACAAGCACAAGGACCAATTTTAGAACCAATGTGCGGCACGGGAAGATATCTCATCCCCTATCTGGAAGAAGGATT
>DATAXH010000151.1:0-4548 GCA_036266775.1 Candidatus Babeliales bacterium
AAAATCAAATATCAAAAGATCTCAATGATTTTTTATATAACTCTCATAATAACATTGGCTTAGCATTTTATAATATTAATGTTGATGATATTGAACCCATAGAAGAGATGCATCCGAATGATGCAAAGGAACGGAAAAGCAAAATTTATTCTTTGTTGTACCATCTCATTCCGACCATATTTATTTTTTCTGGTGATAAAAACACATCTCAAGATATAACAGATTCTCTTACTACCTATATCAGTCAATCGGCAGAAAAAGTTGCTGTATTATCACCTTCATATAGATTTAATCAAGAATGGGAACACCACAAAGAAAAGTGGATGACATCAACGGAAGAAGTTATGTCTTTTTTAGAAAAAAAGCGTTCAACAATCCCAATGTCACCCTACTCCGCTGAAGCTTCCTCCTTCGCCAAGGCTTCGGAGGACAGGCCGGAGGGCAAGTCTCCAACACAATCTCCCTCCTTCGCCCCGTCCTCCGCTGAAAGCTCCGGAGGGCACGGCAAGGCTCCGGAGGGCAGGCCAAACAATAGCCCTCGAAAAACGGCAACCAGTTCTCAATCTTCATCATCATCATGCAATGATCTGGAGATACTTGAGTACAAAAGAAAAATACTTAAAAAACGACTTGAATTATATGTCTCTTCATCTTCTTCATCCAAATCAGAAGACAGTTATGATGTTGCAGAAACTTCATCGTCTCATTCTAAAGAGATTGAATATATAAGTAACGGACAATAAAAATTATAAAAATAAATAATAAAAAGCTGCGCATATTTTAATGCGCAGCTTTTTATTATTTATAACTAATTATTTGATATTACGTCTTAACCAATCCACTCGCACCGGAAATGCTGCCAAGAACATATTTCACATCATCATCACCAAATCGTAAACCAACTCCCACAAATGCATTCGCATTCTGTTTACTGATAAAGTCATCAGCACCGAAGGTGAAGTAAATATTACGCATAAAGAACATTCTATTCAACCATTTGAGATGTGGACGTTTATCTTGGTGGAATTTATTGGGTCCTCGGCGATTAAAGCCACGGAAATCAAAACCTTCAAATGTTGTTACCCAACGGAATTTATCAGTTTTAAATGGAAAATCATAATCAGCGCCAAGTCCTGCAAAACCGTCAATCATACCAACGCGCAATGCAATATCTCCAAATATTTTACCAAATTGCACACCAAGCCGTATGGCATTACGTTCAAAACGTAACTCTTCTTGTCGGTAATTTGTTCTTAACTGATCATCAAAAGACAAATTGTTCGAATAAAAATTATTGGAGAATAAAATTGGGCGATCTATTTCTGTTATAGGTTGATCAGGACCAATTGCTATGGGATCATTCTGTTTTGCAGGATTAATATATTCCAACTCATCATTGGTATAGGTAAGTTCTTTTTCTGTACGATATGCAAAACCTTTTTCAGAGCTCGCTATTTGCACCACATAAAAATGTTCTTCATTGGGGTGAATTCGCACGTCAAAGTATCCTTTTGAATCTTCGTAACGATAATTTTCTGCCGGACGATGCATGGTTTCAAAATGCGTATCAAATGTAATTTGCATACGATCAAGCTTAGTTACATAATTTTTAAATCCTGATACTGCAACTTTAATATCACGGTATGTTTCATCTTCATTAACCAATTTGCCAAGTAAACCTTTTCCTTCATCAATTTTTTCAGCGACCGAACTTACACTACGTAATCCATCACGTGCTTGTGCTGCAGCATCTTCAAGAGCGCTCGTTGTTGTTTCCACATGCATTGCTATGCGTCCAAAATCACGATCAAACACGGTTGCAATTTTTTCAATACTTTCTTGAAATGAAGGAAACAGTTTATTTTCTAATCTGTCAGATAAAGTACGTACATTTGCGCCAATTTCTAAAAATGCATCAATATTATCTTCATTACGTGTAAATGATCGTTCAATCACCGTACTAACGTTGGAAAATTTTTCTGCAGCAGTTTCTATGTTGGTGACAAATGATTTAATTTGATCCATTCCCTGGGGTCCACCAAGTGCATCTCTAAAAGATTCACTCACTTCGCGTACGTTGTGAGCAATCACTTTGACTTCACGGAAAATATCATCAAGATCAACAGGTTCCACACCAGATTTTTGTAGCGATGCACCTTCCGATAACTGTCGTAACAACTGATCACCAGGAAGAAGATCAATATATTTTGGTCCTAAAAGACCATCTTGACGGACAAGAGCGTATGCATTTTGATATAAAGGATACGCAGATGAAACCATAATCTCAGCTGCAACTTGCGCTTGCGCTCCTTCAATCAGTTTAATACTTTCAACCCAGCCTACTTTGACACCAGAAATTTTAACAGCAGCTTTGCGGGATAATCCAGAAATATCACGGAAATACAACATATATTTTGTATATTGAGAACTGTCAAAACGAAATGCTCCAATTTTAAAACCCATGTACCCAAAAATGGCAAGTGCTATTAAAACAAAGATTCCAACACGTGTCTCTATTTTACCTTGCAAACTCATTCCTTTTTACTATCACAACCAATATAACTTTTTTAATGCAACATCATACTGAGTGGTCTCACCTTGCAAATGTTTACTTCTTTCTAATATTGCATACACAATTTGTGTTACATCACCAACTGTACCATGTACAAGAACAGAAAAAAAACATGGGTCAAATTTGGTGCTTAGCATTGAGTCTATATGTTTAGGCAAAGTCCGCAACTCTTTCCCATAAACTGGCATCAATATTGTTTTCCAATCTTGTTGCCAATTTGTTTGTGCTTTGAAATTTTTCACCCATGCTGCAGACTGTTCTTTTCTTTGTTTTATATCATCAACTTCTACACGTGGCAACCCCAATATACCATTGATTGAATCTGAAAAAAGCCATGGTTCAAGCTTATCGGAACTTGACCATACCGTAAAAATATCTGTTAAATAAAGAGTATCTTGTTTTTTTTGTGTTGGAGGCTGATAAAAAAGCGTATCTTTAAATTGAGCAAACTCTTTGTGTGTAATCAATTCTGTTGCATCATTAAATGGAAATTTCAGATCTTTAACTATTTTTTCAAATGCAGGAAATAGATCTGATGCTTTGGTGAGTTTTTCAATTGCTGTGCATATCTCTTGCATGATTATTTTCCATCCCTGTTGCTCAGTTCCTTTAAATGTTCCTTTATCAAAATCGATAATCTGATTTAAATTAATTTTACCTTCTTCACACATCAAACATATTTTGATCTGCCCATCAACACCATCAATATTTTCTTTGAGATCAAACTGCTGCCAACGATTAAGTGTTGGCAAAATGCGTTGCAAAAATTCTGAGTCTTCAGAACTGCTTGGCTTATCTGCCGACTTGTTCTCCGACTTGTCCTCCGAAGCCTTGGCGGAGGAGGAAGCTTTAGCGGAGGAGGACGCAAGTTGCGCAATGGCAATCTGCACACCACCAAGCGTTAACATTTTTGCTTTTTCACGCGCAATAATCATGTGTGAAAATGGTAAATAAAAAGAGCCACGATGGCCTACATAGGTAACAATCATCATTGCTGCGCCAACAACAAGCAATGTGAAAATCATGATGTAACCAGTCTTCGTTGTTGCACAACTTCGTCTGGCTTCCTCCTTCGCTAAAGCTTCGGAGGACAGGTCGCCTGTCTTCATCATGCTAACTTTATCCCACCGCTCGTCCTGAGTGTTTTTGTCTTCAAAAATGTATCGAAGGATGCGACATAACAATGATTTTTTATTTCCGCACCCTTCGATACATTCTACTACGTTACACTTCGTAGAACACTCAGGGCGAGCGGATAAAAACAACTTAACTCTTCGAACAATTTTAGTAACCATATCTTATGCTCGTCCAAATCTTTTTTTGACCTCATTCATTGTAGCATCTGTCTTTTCCGCTTCAAATAACACTTTTCCACTCCCATCAACAACTCTAATAATTTCTCTTGTAGTAGATGTAGTCTGCCCTAACGTTGCTGGTGGAATTCCTTCTGCTGCAGGCTGCTCAGCTGTTTTATCTTCTTTCTTTGGCTTTTCTAACTCTTTTTTATCATGTTCTTTAATTGGACTAAAATCAGTCGGAATTTCACACACAATTGTGAATGATTTTTCTTTTTTCTCTTGTTTATCCCATAAAATTAATTTCATCTCTACGCTATATGGAATTCGTGGGAATTCTTCTTTCTTCTCTTTACTTTCATCTTTTTTCTGCTCACTTACCCATTCATTAAGAGTTTTGTACTCGTACAAAACTTTAGCAGGATTTGTTTCAGGAAACTGTTGTTTTTCAGGTTCTTTAGCTATGCGCGCGGTAAATGTCACCGTACATTTTTTAATACCACCAATCACTTCATACGGTGTAACATTTTTATAGTTTTCTAAATTAAGTTCCATGCCTTCTTGCCTGAATAGTGCATATGAATCTTTTTTTTCAGTTTCCGGTTTTAACGTGTATTGCACACGAACAACTTTTGGTTTAACTACTCCAACATCTTTACCAACGTATACAACAAGAGGATT
>DATAXH010000152.1:0-9478 GCA_036266775.1 Candidatus Babeliales bacterium
TGACCCCCCCTATTTTTTTGATACAATTAGTATTGATAGTTGTATAAAACCTCATAATTTAGGGATATAATTTATGAAAAAAGTAATATTGGCTGCATTACTGATTGTTGGAGCAGGAATTACTCAATGCGAAAGAGTACATTCCACTAGGGCTGAAAGATTACACAGTTTCACTGCTGGCGAAAGAAGATCCAGGTTCACTAGGAATTCTCATTTAGCTCAATCATTGGAAGATCTCAAAGCGGTGTGTGATTCTGATTTCGATAAGATTAAAGAAACGCCCGAGTATAAGCTGGTAAGAACCTTACATCTGCTAAAAGGGTTAGATCATGATATTGCTTTGGGCAGCAAGATATTGGAACGGCGTCATGCCAAATGTGAATCGTTTAAAAACAGTGGAATGAGTTTTTCAGGAATCGATGAATATGCTTGTAAGTCCGCTCAGATGTGGGAAGAAGGGCTTGCTGATGCAAAGAAAACATCTGTTCATGCAAATAATGAGCTTGAAATTTTGATTGCAAAGAATCCAGCATTGAAAGAAGTTTGTTTATCTATTTTAGCCTTAGAAAAGCAAAAACGTATAGATTCTTTAGAAAAATCAGCGCAATAATATTTGTTTTAATTGCTTGAGAAATATAATCCCCTCTTTTTCGGAGGGGATTTTTAATTGTTTTTAATCAACTTGAGGTTCTGATACACGCACTTTTTCTGCTTCGGTTGCCCATTTTTGTCGAGATGCTTTTTCTTCTAGAGATAGTTTACTTTCTACCGCTTGTTTATTTTTAAGTCGGAAGTATATCGATAAATACGCTTGCATTGCAGGAATATCCATATTATTTTGTTTTTGGTTTTCTAATGCAGCAATTTGATCGTCTAATGTTTCATAATTGATGATTGATTTTTTAACTTTGTCCATTGCTGTATCAATAGTTTTGTCTTTTGCTTTTTGTTCATCAGAGTATGGAAGGTTGCTAACTTCTTGGCTTAATGCTGCACATGCTTCTTGAACAAGGCCATGTTTATCATTTATGTATTGCAGGAATTCATCTTTTTTGAGTAAAGCATGAATTTTTGAGGAACGAGTAGGGTAGAGTGTAGCATTGCTTATTGCTTGAGCTAATGTACCTTTAATTTTTATGATAGCGTCGGTCTTGCTAAACGAACCTGTTTGATAATAAGAAATAATACTATCAATATTGTAAACAAGCCCTATAATAACAAGTCCTACAGGAAAAGAAATTCCTAACCACTGTACATATTCAACAGGTATGATCCCTGCATAAGATCCTAATTTACTGCTTAATCCTGCTGCAGCAACCATAGGACCTTTTTCTTGAGTTAATTGCCCAAGGCGTGAGCTGATCAATGTAGTCCATTTTGATCGTAAATAATCGTACCAGCTTTGATTTTCACTGGAAACAGTCATCTTGAGTTGTATGCCGATAAGTAGGGCGATGGCAATAAGAAGTAGTTTGGTTTTCATATATTTCTCTCTTCTTAAAGGTTTGAGAGGCATTGCAGATTGAATTATGCATTATCATCTATGGAAAAATCAATAATTTAAAAAGCAATTAAAAAACAGTTTCTTCACTTACCCGCAATTTCTGTTACATTATATAATAATAGAACTTTAAGCGAAAATTATCCTTTTAGAAAAGGGTTTGTCATGCACGACGAGCACTCACATAAGCACAATCATTCCCATAATGGTCATGATCATAATCATGATCTACTCGAGCATAGTGTTATGGATGAATTAATTTGTCATTTGCCCTATGCGATATATTCAGTAGCATTTAGTCTCATCGCATTGAGCATATATTCTGTTTTTTCTATGAATCTTGAGCCAGCAATTGTTAAAAAGGGTTGTAAGGCGCTGTTTCATAGTTTCCATTTTATGCATATTGTTTTTGCAGCGACCGGCACAATTATAACATTTTGTCGTTTTTCAAAAAATTATATGCGTGCATTACTAGTTGGTATTGTTTCACCAACATTTTTTTGTATCCTTTCTGATGCAGTGTTGCCTTATATTGGAGGCAGGATTCTTGGGGTTCACATGCATTTTCACGCATGCTTTTTTACCGAACCAGAACGTGTTATCCCATTTTTAATTGTGGGTATCATTAATGGTTTTGTGATGAGTCGTCATCATGAAAGTAAACAAGGTGGCTATTCATTAAGTTCCCATGCTACTCATATATTTATCAGTTCTTTAGCATCAACGTTTTATTTGATGTCTCATGGTTTTACAAATTGGTATACTGCAATTGGTAATGTTTTTGTTCTTCTTATTATTGCTGTTGTTGTACCATGTACTTTAGCGGATGTTGTTGTTCCTATGACAATGGCGCGATTAGGTAAAAAACCAAAATCCTGTTGTGGATGATCCTTCTTTGCCTTACTTTTTGTAAAAAAAGGCACGTTGAAGTGAAAGGAGCTGATGAGAAATATTCGTTTTAATAAAATTACCAAATATTATCATGGTGAATTGATTATAGATAAACTTTCTTTGGAGATACCGGCAGGAACGTTTTTTGCATTACTTGGGCCAAGTGGAAGTGGAAAAACGACACTTTTGCGTTTAATTGCAGGCTTAGAAGAGGCTGATTCAGGATCAATTTTTTTGGGTGATGAAGATATTACTCATATGCCTATCTATAAACGTCGCGTGAATACAGTATTTCAAAATTATGCACTTTTTCCTCATATGAATGTTTTTGATAATGTTGCATATAGTCTATCCATTAGAAATGTGCCAGAAGAAATTATTAAAGAAAAAGTGATTAAAATATTAAAGACTGTTGGCCTTGAAAAACATATTTATAAGTCTATTCAAAATCTTTCTGGCGGACAAAAACAGCGTGTTGCCTTAGCGCGAGCGGTTGTCAATGAGCCAGATGTTCTTTTGCTCGATGAACCTTTAGCAGCACTTGATTTGAAACTTCGTGAAAAGATGTTGATTGAATTAATTGATTTACAATCGACACTTAAAACTACATTTGTGTATGTTACGCATGATCAATTTGAAGCATTGACGGTTGCTGATCATATGGCAATTATGAATGATGACGGTGAGATTGAACAAGTTGGTACACCTAAAGAAATTTATGAGTTTCCCGTCAGCACATTTGTTGCTGCTTTTGTTGGGACAACTAATTTATTCCAAGGTAGATTGCATATACAAGGTGAACAATGTTTTATTGAGTTTGAAGGACTTGGTAAATTTGAAGTTGCGTGTTCATTGGAAAAAGAATGGATGCATCATAACAAAAAAGTTTTTATGAGTATTCGCCCAGAAAAAATTGATATTAGCAAAACGCCTTTGACCGGTTTTTCTAATATGCTCGAAGGTATTGTGCAGTCAATTGTATATCATGGACGTTCAACGCAATATAATGTTCGGCTCAAAAATGATGAGTTAGTGCAAGTGTTTGAGCAAAATGAAGAGCATTTTCCACAAGAAACTATTGATTATGATGATTCAGTGTTTTTATATTGGCAAAAAGAAAATGTGGTATTACTTGAAAAATGAAAATTAAAGAAATTATTACCGGTTTTTTTGCAGAAAATGCATCATTTATATTTTTAGTTCCCGCAGTTTTGTGGCAACTATTTTTTTTATATGTACCGCTTTTTCTTGTTTTATACATGAGCTTTCAGCATGCATCTGCAGTTGTTGGTGTTAATTTTACGCTTGATCATTATAAACTTATATTGAGTAGTATTCCTTACTTTTATATTATTGGCAGATCAGTTTTTATTGCTGCTGGTGTAACTTTTTTATGTCTTCTGTGTGCATATCCTATCGCGTATTACTTAGCGCTTAAAGTAAGTCGGCGCTGGAAAAATGTTTTGCTTTTTTTACTCACATTACCATTTTGGACTAATTTTTTGATTCAGATTTATTCATGGGTCTTTGTGTTGGATCATAATGGCTTGATTAATATGTTGCTGCTTACATTGGGTATTATTCAAAGTCCGTTGTATATGATTAACAATACGGCCGCTATTTTTTTTGTGATGCTCTACCATTATCTTCCGTTTATGATTATGCCGCTTTACAGTATTTTAGAGAAAATCCAACATGATCTTTTGGAAGCTTCAATGGATTTGGGAGCTACACATTGGCAAACATTTAGACGTATTACATTTCCACTTTCTATGTCAGGAATTAAGACGGGAGTTTTTTTAGTGTTTGTTCCCGCATTTGGTGAATTTGTGATTCCTTCAATTATTGGAGGAGCCCATCATTTATTTGTAGGATCATTGATCTCTCATTATTTCTTGGTGACAAGAGATAGTCAATTAGGGGCGGCATTTACTATCGTGAGTGGTTTTGTGTTGCTTATATGCGCATTATTGTTTAATTGGTTATGTACCGTTCCTTTACAAAAAATACAAAAAAAAGAACAAAAGGAGTTGGTATCATGAAAAGTTTTGGTTCATATGTTATACCAATTATTGTTGCAGCGCTGTATCTTTTTTTATATATACCTATTTTTGTTTTGATAGTTTTTTCTTTTAATTCCAATGCATTCACCTGCGCATGGAGTTCTTTTACAACTCATTGGTATGCCGATTTGTTTGCTTCAGTTGAAATATGGGATGCATTAAAAAACTCTTTGATTATTGCAGTTTCTTCTGTCTGTTTAAGTTTGATGATAGGTTCAAGTTTAATTTTTTTCGGTTCACGAGAAAGAGTAAAATCTTTGTTGCCTTTCTTTTACGGAAGTTTAGCAATGCCAGAAATAATTTTGGCTGCAGGACTACTTTCATTTTTTTCCTTTTTTGCTGTACCACTTGGTGCAATGGCACTGATAGCTGGACATACATTATTGGGTTTAGCATATGTTATTCCTATTTTGTATGATCGATTAAGTGAGTTGGATAACAGTTTAATTGAAGCTTCTTATGATCTGGGTGCGACTCAAAGACAAACGTTTTTTTCTATAGTATTACCGTTACTTATGCCTGCACTTATGGCATCCGGCCTTTTGGTATTTATTATTTCTTTAGATGATTTTCTTATTTCATTTTTTTGTGCAGGAGCATCAATGCAAACATTACCGTTGTATATTTTTGCAGTAATTCGTACAGGTGCATCTCCAATAATTAATGCATTATCGACAATCATGCTTATCATAAGCAGTGTATGCGTACTTTTTGTTTCTTTTGTACATATTAAAAAACTGAGGATGCCTGAATGAAAGATGAGAAATCAATCAGTTTTTTAACAAAATTTTGTATTGTTATAGCTTTTGGCGGATTTATTATTGCGTTTCTTTCTTTGGGACATTTAACAAAGCTATTACATCAAGAAAAAAGCATTAACGTTCTGGTGTGGGGTCAAGTGCTTGATAAAGAGTTTTTATCAGACTTTGAACAGGAAACAGGCATACGTGTGAATATGAGTTACATTGAAAACAATGAAGAACTCTTTGCTAAATTACATTCAACTGAATCACATGATTATGATCTTGTTATGCCCTCTGATTGGGCAGTAGAATTGTTAATTAAAGACGGTTTAATAAAAAAACTTGATCGCAGTAAAATCAGTGCATGGGATAATGTGTACCCGACTTTGTGTCATCATTATTTTGATCCCGGCAATGAATATACAATTCCGTTTTTTTGGTCATTAATGGGATTGGGAGTAAATAAATTTTGTTGGAATAAAGAGTCCATTCCTCAAACTTGGGGTTTGATTTTTGATCAACAGATTATGCCAAAACGTATTGGAATGATTGAAAATCCACGAGCATTTATTTTGCTGGCAGCATTTTATTTATTTGGAGAAGTGAGGTCTTTTAATAATAATGAAATAGATGCAGTAAAGAAATTATTGATTACACAAAAATCTCACGTTGAAATTTATACTGATTCTCGGTCAGAATATGTTTTGGCTGCAGGAGATGTTTCGGTTGGAGTAGTCCTTTCAAGCGATTTATTAAAAATTATGAAACGATTTGAAAATATCGATTTTATTATTCCACACGAAGGGGCATTCGCTATTATAGACTCTTTTGCTATAACGACAATTTCTGAAAAAGATGATTTTGTATATGCATTTTTAAATTATTTATTTCGTCCAGATATCGTCGAAAAATATGTAAATAAATTTGATTTTTTTCCTGCTGTCCAATTAGATATTGTATACGATGATCGATTTGCTCAATTAACTGAACCCACCGATACTCTTTTTAATAAGATCTATTTTTTTAAAGACGTCATTCCTAAAGAAGTTGTTAATGATATTCTTATTACACTTAAAACGTAATATCTTTACTTATGTCTTTACTTTCGATGTAGCATTATTTTATTGTTTTATGGTCCAAAAGTTGACATTATAAAATAATCAAGGTATGCGTGTAGTGGGAGGGTTGTGTAATAAAAAATTATTTTTTTGAGTAATAGTGAAGTAGTAGTTGTTTCAAAAAAAAGGATGAGTATATGAAAAGATGCTTTTCTCGTTATAGGTTAGCTCTTCTTGCAATATCTTTAATATCTTCTTCTGCTTTAATGGCGGATAAGGTATGGAAAGGACAACATGGTGCAGAAGATGTTATCGATGAAAATCTTGTTATCAAAGGTGATGTGTTGCTACGGTTGGGAGCAACAACAATCAGAGCGATTAATAAAGATGTAACTGTTACGTTAACAGAAAATTCGACGATCAGTGGTCACTGGGCTGGTGAGTCGGAACTTTATTTGGTAGCATCAGCAGGTCGAACAATTCGTTTTGTAGTAGATCATAATTTGACCTTTATTGGTTCATCAAGTAATGCATCAGATGATAATCTTTTAATTGTTCAAAGTGGACCAGGTACTGTTGAAGTTGCTCTTGCAGAAGGTAAACAATTTACTCTTACTGCCCAAGAGTCTGCTGGAGTAGATTATTATGTATTAATGTATGGTGGCATGGATGCATTGTGTGATGAATACACCTGTGAGGAATATTGTGTTCCTTGTTGTATCGATGAATATACTGGATTCCCTTGTGAAGAATATGGTGAAGAATATTCAACAACAGGCACAGGTTGCAATGAAACAAGCACAAGTAGGCCTACATTACGCTTTGTTAATTTAGATCTTTTTCCACGTTCTTCTCGTCAAGATAGAAATGTTGTTGTTGGGAAAAAATCTTTATTAGGGTTTTTATCATCACGTCAAGTTGATGTAGCTCAAGATTCTGGCTATATCAGTTTTGATCCTGTTTCACTTGGCTGCGGTCGAATGATTTTAGCAGTGGAAGATACCGGAGCTTTCGTAACTTCTGGTGTTTATACATGTCAAAGAAATGGTCAATTAATCACATCCGCTAATATTCGTCCCGAAATTGCTGCAGGATATCAGGCAATTTGGACAACAACTAATAGCCTCGGTTCTTCTTTTTCTGCCGGGTTACTGGTATTAGATTCAAATCAGACGTTATCTGATTTACTCGTAGATCCTTTTTTAAATCTTTACGCTCGTCAAGATAGTTTACATTACCGTGGATTATTTTCTGGACGACGTTTTGGAGTTATTCTTGGAGCTAATGGTATATTGAATATTCAGTCCGATTCGTATGTAGATTTTGTTGGTCTTGCACTTAATCAACTTCCTGTGGTTGTAATTCCAGGATTTGAAAACGAACAGACAAATAAATTATTGAAGTTGCGTAACCCATCCGCATTTATCATTGATGGTAATCTTAATCCAGCAGCAACAGATGCACAGATCATGTTTGGTGAACGTGCAGCATTATTCTTACGTTCAGGTATTGCTGATAATTGTGTCATTCGTTGCCAAGATGACGTTGATCCATTTACTATAGACGCAGCATGTCGTACTTGTGGTGTAGGTAATATTGTATTGGATGTTGAAGGTGCATTAGATGTTACGGGTGTATTAGATGCGAATGGTAATATTACCAGTGAAATTGAGTTGCTTTCTCTTGAAGTCATTCCAACGGGAGGACCTCTTTTTGTAGGATCAAACGAAAGTAATTTCCCATCTCGTACATTTAATACTGAAGATAATGAGTTATTAATGTACAATGCGGGTGCATTCCTTATTAATAACCGAATGAATTTATACAGCACAGCGCTGAGTCATACTGATGAAGCTCACAACATTTTCCCAAATAATGATCTCAGATCAGAACCTACATACATTGGTGGTGAAACATTTAAACTTTTAGGTTCAGATGTTCGTCCAAGTATACGCTTTATTAATTCAGATCTTAATGTTAATACGGATATAGCATTAACAGGTTTAGATTTGGTGGTACCTAATTTTGTAGATGATTTTGGGGTTTTACAACCGAATCTTTCCGATTTTATTTTCTATTCAAATGGTGCATGTGTTGATAACGGTACTGGCCGACAAATGATTCTTGGTACTCGTATTGGTTCAACTGCTGCTAATGGATGTACTCGTATTGATGCCAATGCTTATTTGGATATCATGGAACAAGATAACGCAATTAGTTCAAATATTAATCCAAATGACCCAAATGGTGATCAAACATTAGATCTTACATCAGCATTTAATAACCCGACAATTAATCCAAATGCTGAAACAAATGTTAATTCTATTCACACTATTTTCTTGGGTGATGGTAGTAATATTTCAATCGGTGTTAATGCTGATTCAACTGGTTTTAATATTGATACTCATCCATGGTTGCGTATTGCAGGTAATGTATTCTCATTTGAAGCAAAAGGTGGAGCATCTGCTGTTACGCGTAGTACGCTTACAGGCAAAAATGCTATTTTTGTTGATTTGAATGGTAAAATTAGTATTGAACCAGGATTTATCGCTAACATGGGTGTTATGGTAATTAAAAGCCATAATGGAATTGTTGATCTTCCAGCTGACCAAGTGTTTTTCAGTAATGGTGCAGCTGTTGCAACATGGAACATGAATTTGGGTGATCCTGAAGATCAAATTATTATTGGACCAGATCAATCATTGCCGGTATATCAATTAAATTGGATTCGTGCGAAAAAGAATTGTCCAAGCTATGTTCCATTTACTTGTTGTGTAGATGCATGTATGTGCTCAACGGTTACAGAACAAAATGTAACATCATTACCAACAATTCAAGGAACTGTTGATGAGCTCCAAATCCAAGGAACACGTATTGGTGATCCTGCACAATTCTTGATTGACGGTGGAATGGTTCGACAATTAACATTCTCAGAAGGTACATGTAGTGCAGAAGCGCCAGTTGCAACAGTTACATTAGCAAATAATGGTGTTGTTGGTCTTGATGGCACAACTACACTTGGAACAAATGGTGTTACAATTATCGCAAATGGTTCTGGACAGGTACTCGTTAATAGCGATATGGTTATTAATAATGTATGTGCGCTTGTTAAAGGACCAGATTTTGATTCTTGTGATGTGTTAGAATTATATAGTGCTACACCTCAGCAAATTACACTTAAATCAGGCGCTACGTTAAATTTAACTTCATTCACTGACCCTT
>DATAXH010000153.1:0-1511 GCA_036266775.1 Candidatus Babeliales bacterium
CACACCAGTTGCATCCAATTGCGCAACTGTTTTGAGCACTGCTTTAACAAGTGCCTGAACATAAGGATGAAAGGCATATTTTTCCAATAAATCTCTACCAGGCACATCAAATTCATACCCAAAAACAGAACATTTTAGACATTCAAGGCTCATTTTAATAACTCGTTCACTGGAATCAAAAGGACAATCTAATATCATTGCATCAAACAGATCTGACGATTGACTTTGTGCTTCTATCGCTGAAACTGCACCCATTGAAAATCCGTATGCAAAAAGAGGTTTATCGCATAAATCAGGATGATTGCGTAAAAACTGTGCCGCAGCTGTAACATCCAATGCCTCATCACGGCCAAAAGTACAATATTGCCCTTCGCCATCCTGGCCATGGGCACGAAAATCAAAGGTCATAACATTAAACTGTTTTGTTTTAAAAATACGTCGTAATACGCCAACATCATATTTATCACACATAAAACCATGACACACTAAAATGGTTGCTTTTGCATCATCAGATCGCACTAACATCCCCCGACGAGCGATACGGTTTAAAGATTCATGTGATTCTTGAGGATATAACATAACATGCTCAACAACCACTCCATCTGCGGTTTTTGTCTTTTCTGGAATAATATGACCATACATATTATCTAATGCACCATCCAAAGCGGGCATCCATGAACAAAATATCGCCAATAAAATAGCAAGGGAACGATTTAGTCGCATTATTGATAACATTACTTTCCTCGAATCCTTTAAAAACCCTTTTTTTAACCCGTATTTTCCTACCTCAATCATACCAATTAAATTTGACAAACTGCAACAATTTTAATAATATTATTAATAAAACCATCAGGATGTGCATATTTCATGAACAAGAATGCTGTAAAAATGGCCTTTTTGAACAAAAAAAATTAACGAAAACTCGAAAAAATGGTATATTTTGTGTACTAATAACGTCTTTTTATACACATTAACCATCTCGAGCAAGGGAGATACAGACGATGAAATCTATAAAAACGATACATTCACTGCTTCTATGCGCACTTTTATTATGCCCTATTATTCAGGCGGACAGTACCCAACCTGAATCCTCCTTCGAAAACCAATCAGAGATCACTTTAACTCCTGAACAAAAAGCTGAATTCATAAAAATCATAGAATTTGCAGAAAAAGCAATCAATAAATCATTCAGCTCGCTCCAAAAAATTGAAAACGTTCTAACAGAAGTTGCTCTTCTGGTTAGAAAAGGCAACCTACAACTTCCTGTCACTGAACTGCAAAATATTATGACCGTTATTACAGAAAATAAAATGATGGTTAATGCGTTGCTCAAAAGCCAAACTGACATCGCAGAATCCCAAGATCCAGCAATGTATTTGGAATATTCTCACCTTATCACTGAATTCTGCAACACATTCATCCCTTATTTTAACGAACAGATAAAAAACAATTTTAAAAATGCAAAACCGTTTGATCTTAAACATTTTGTTACGAACATGAATAAAAACAAA
>DATAXH010000154.1:0-8167 GCA_036266775.1 Candidatus Babeliales bacterium
GTAAAATCAGCAGAAACTTCTGTATCAGCAAAACCTGTTGCGGGCACCACAGAACCTAATAACCCATCATTTGGTTGATAATCCATTTGTACTTGCAATTTCGCCTGATCTCCCGTTTCGTCGCTGCTATCAACAAGCATATGAATAACAGCCGTCACGGGTTTGGTTGTATCAAGATCAACAGGAACATTAAAATTTGCTCCTACAAAAGGATTATAAGGAAAATCCGTACTTGCATACAATGTCCATGTTGGTATATCTGTATTTCCCGCTGAACCATTATTATAAGGAGTTACTAAAGCATCTGGTAATATAGCTTGTCCAAACCAACACATCATCGGTGCATTAATCAAAACTTCATTAAGACCACAATTGCTTGAACTTACACTGCGTCCCCTTTTTCCACGAGGCCCTCTTTTTCCTCTTTTGCCTCTTTTGCCGCGTTCATATAATTGATTAAAGGGCGCATCAAAATAACTATTCCGTTTTAAATTTTCATGTATCACAGCACATTGTTCTGAAGGTTCTAATGTTTGAAATTGTTGTGTATGTACATCTAAAGAGCTACAAAACATTAAAAAAACAGTTAAAGACATACCTTTTTTCATCTACTATCCTTTTTATTAAATAAAAATAACTTTCAAAAAAATGTAATTAAATACCGTTTATTATTGCAACAAAAATCTATATTATACCATATAAAAAAAGCCTCCTTGTTTGTGCAAGGAGGCTTTTTTTATATAAATATACTGATTAACAAAGTCTACTATATTGAACAGATATTGATGTTAAATATAAAGGACCTGTGTATTCATCAGTTGTTGGAGCAATTCTCTCAACAGTGAGGAATGCCCATGTTCCAACAGTAGCTGATAAATCAACCGTCATTGAAACTTCAATTTGTCTATAATTAAGCGAAAGAGCTGGTATTGCAGGAGTAACCGTAAAAACAGGAGAATCAAATGCAATTGGAGCTGTTGCAGGAGTCGTATCTCCTACTAATCCATTATTAGGCACAACATCCAAAGTTAATCCTAATTCTGCTTCAGTTCCTGGAAGAGCTATACTATCTACAAGCATATGAACGACTATTGTCACCGGTACAGTTATATCCATATCAACTGGAAGATCAAAAACGCCACCAACAGCGATAACACTTCCAAATGAAGGCATCATAGGCCATCCAAAAATCACCGCATTATTCAATGTAAAAGCAGATAATAAAGCAGATGAAGTTGCTGCAGATAACATTGGTCCGTCAAGGAATAGTTCACCCAATCCACAAGAAGCTACTCCGGTTGCTCCCGTTGCACCAGTGGCACCAGAACCGGTTGCACCAATTGGACCTGTTGCACCAGTTACACCAGTTGCTCCTGTTGAGCCCGTCGCTCCAGTTGCTCCTGTTGGAGCTCCACTTGGACCTGTCGCGCCGGTTGAACCTGTTGCGCCTACTCTCCCACGATGTCCTCTATCACCTTTTTTACCGCGAGGTCCTCTTTCGCCTTCCGGTCTTGGGCAAGAACCTATTTGACCACAACTTTTAATAGCTTCATGAGCTGCACTCACAGCTGGTAATGATTTCTTATCCAAGGCTGCATTTTCATTTTTTGAAAAAAGATAATGACCTGTTACAAATATATTTGCTAATAACATATATCGTAACAATGTATGTGAAGGTAACTTCATCAGGATCTCCTTTTGGTATTAAAAAAATATTATGTACATACTCTATGCATCGCATCGTAGTTTTTGCAATAAAAAAATTATTTTTGATACTTTTTCATCAAAAATGGTAACACGGAATCCACATTTAATGAAAGCGAATCAATACCCTCTTTAATTAAAGATTTTGCAATTTCAGGATAATCAGATGGTGCTTGGCCGCAAATTCCAATATATCGCTTATGTTGATGTGCACCTTTGATCGCAAGTGCCATCATTCTTTTTACTGCTTCATCACGTTCATCAAACAGATCTGCAAGAATTGTTGAATCTCTATCTACACCAAGCACCAACTGTGTTAAATCATTCGACCCAATTGAAAATCCATCAAAATAGGAACTCAATTCATTAATCATAATCACATTTGATGGCACTTCACACATCATCACAAATTCTAAATCTTTATTCCTTTTTAATCCATGCTTTGCCATCTCAGCTTCAACACGTTTTGCCTCGTGCACCGTGCGTACAAAGGGGATCATAATTTTTATATTTTTTAAACCCATAACTTCACGAACATGCATAAGTGCTTTACATTCCAATGCAAATGCTTCTTTATACAGATCATTGTAATAACGTGATGCTCCTCGAAATCCAATCATGGGATTTTCTTCGACTGGTTCAAAATACACACCACCAATCAAATTACGATATTCATTGCTTTTAAAATCAGACAAACGCACACTCACCGGACGTGGATAAAAGCCTGCGGCAATCATCCCAATACCTTGAGCTAAGCGTTCAATAAAAAAATCGGTTTTTTGAGGATAAGAAGCAGTAATATTTTTTATTTTTTCTTTTGTTTTTTTATCTTTAACCCGTTCAGGGTACATGAGTGCCATGGGATGAATTTTGATCACATTAGTGATGATAAATTCAAGACGAGCCAAACCAACACCTACAACCGGTAAAAATGATGTTTGAAATGCGCTGTCAGGATCTGCAATATTTACCATAACATCAACTTTTGGTTTTGGAATATCTGCAATTAATATATTTTTAATTGTGTATTTCAAAGCTCCTTTATACACAATGCCTGTCGCACCACTTGAACAATCAATAGTGATTTTATCGCCATTTTTTATGGTACTTGTTGCAGTTTCTGTGCCAACAATTGCAGGAATGCCAAGTTCACGGCTCACAATTGCTGCATGACATGTGCGTCCTCCGCGATCAGTGATAATACCGGCTGCACGTTTCATCGCAGGAACCCAATCAGGATCAGTCATTGGTGTTACAATAATATCACCATCGTGAACTTTACCAATATCTTGTGCTCCTTTTACCACACGTGCACTACCTGATACAATTTTATGACCAATGCTTAAGCCAGTTACGATGGCATTCTTTTTATTTTCACCTTTAACAGTATAATGTTGCAATGTCAGTTCTTGCTTACCGGCATACACTGTTTCTGGACGTGCTTGCACAATATATAATTTGCCATCGTGTCCATCTTTTGCCCATTCGATATCCATAGGAGACCAACTTTTTTTGAGCTTTGAATAATATTTTTCAATGATCACTACATACTGCGCTAATTCAATAATTTCTTTATCTGATAATGCAAATTGCTGCCGATCTTTTTCTGTAACTTTCACTGTTTTTGTACGGTGCTCTTCGTACACAATTTTTGTCTTTTTATCACCACATGTTTTTTTGATAATTGGTATATACCCAAGCTCTAATGTTGGTTTATGCACAATATATTCATCAGGAGTTACCAAACCTTGTACAATTGATTCACCGAGACCATATGATGCTTCAATCATAACCACGTCTTTAAAGCCGCTTTCTGTATCTAATGAAAAGGCAACGCCAGAAACTGCTTTATCGGAACGAATCATTTTTTGCACCCCAATGGAAAGTGCCACTTTAAAATGATCAAAACCTTTATCTATTCGATAAATAATTGCCCGATCAGTAAACAAAGATGCCATACTTTTTTTGCATGCTTCTAACAATTTTTTTTCACCCACAACATTCAAAAATGTATCTTGTTGCCCCGCAAATGATGCATTTGGTAAATCTTCAGCAGTTGCAGATGATCGTACTGCAACGTCAACATTATCTTTTTTATATTTCCGAGAAAGTTCATGATACGCTGTGATAATTTCTTGTGCCAAATCATGGGGCATATGTCCATGCATAATAAGTTTGCGGATTTCAGAGCCGACTGTATGCAAACGAGCAAGATGGTTTGTATCATGCAAACTACTCATAATCTGTTTCATTGGTTTCAGTAATTTATTTTCAGTAATATAATGCCAATATGCATCTGCAGTGATTGCAAAACCATCCGGAACCCTAATTTTTTGTGAAGAAAGCTGTGTTATCATTTCTCCTAATGATGCATTTTTTCCGCCAACTTTTGTAACATCGGCAATATGTATCTGATCAAAATATGTAATATAACGCATGTTTTTTCTACTTTCTTTTTTGCTTGCTATTAACTGATAAAAGCTTCTAAAAATTGTAACCAACTGGGATTCTGTTGGGTCCAATACAGACCATAATAAGATGGATCAATCATATAACGAGAAAAATAAATAGAAATACCATGGCCTTTAATGATATGCGAAAACAGTTGTATCCCATCATTCAATAACCTTTTAAACTGATTAACATACGATTTTGATATATGTAATCCAGCACTATGTTGTAACAAATTTTTATAAAATTGGCATAAATCAATATACATGTCTTCATTAAAAGAAGGACAATTATGTATATTAATACATTTTTTAAGAGTAGCTTTAACAACCTTCCTATGCTTACTCATGAGTTGTGATGATAAAATATGGGCTACTGCATTACAGTTATCTACTAATGGCTGCAATGCAGTAAGATCTACTACAGAAAAAGAATGTGATGCATTCATCATATAAAGCGCTAAAGAAGATGAATCAATTCTTTGGGTAGCACATTGATATAAAACATCTGCATACTGGTATCCCACAGCAAAAAAATCATCTTGTGGAGCAACCATATAATCTGCACAAGATGAAAGTGTATATGCAATCTCAAGCGAGGCTAAAAAAGAAGCATCAAATATAATAACATCAAACTTTTTACCATTTCTTACAAAATCTCGACCCCATGAAAAAGCTTGCAAACAATCACAATCAGTTAAATAATAGCCTGCATCATGATCATAACAAACTCCTTTTGATAATCCATGAGTTTGAAACCTGTTTAAAGATCCCGAACCTTCACCCCACAAAACAACTGCTATATGATCTGAAGGATAATCTTTACATGCCCACATCAGCGCCTCTTCTAATGAGACAACATCACCACTATCACGCGCTGTTGTTTCACCAATTTGTACTAATGCTCCCGGTTCCACATATAATTTTTTTGTTACTTTTGTTTTGTTCTCTTCTTGTATCATAAGATACACAAGAATATTTATATTATCATTGGATCCTATCTTCATCATTTCTTGTAAATCTAATTGAGCAAATTGATGGAGATCATTCACTGCAGCCATATACACCAAAAAAGTCCATGGTTTTTGAGCAGCCGTATGTGTAATACATATAAAAAAAAAGAGGCTTACACAGAGCAAACCATGCAAAATCTCTTTTTTCATATTCTTTTCCTTTTTTTCCAACAAATATAATAAAAATCAAAAAGCTTATACAACAAAAAAGGCCCGTTTTTCCACGAGCCTTCTTGTATTCAATTCCATTACTGTTTAAAAAATATATTATTCTCTACTTCTACTCTTTAGCTACTGCTGCTCCGGTAGTGGATTCTGTTGATGTAGAACTTGCACCTGATTTACCCGGTGCTCCTACAACTTTTTCAAACAATTTATTCCAAATTTGGTCAGGAGTATTAAGTAAAATATACATTCCTACAATTTCAACTAACAATTTGTTATTTGCTTCTAATTGTTGGAATCCATAAGCATCAATTAACCCCATCATTCCGGATGGTTTTTGAGTTAATTTTTTACGTTTTGTTGTAACAACCGAACCATCATCTTCTTTGACTCTAATTGTTGAATCATCAAGTCTTAATTTTGCTCCAACAAAATATTTATCTATAAAATTGAAAATAGTTGCACGAGAATTTGCATCAAAAATATTATAAGAATTGAGTAAATTCATAACATCTTCTTGCAAGTTATCATAACTATACGTGCCTCTTGGCTTAGTATCAAGGCGCACTTTTAATGCCAATCCTATTCCAACACCAATGGGTAAAAGAGCTGCTTGATGTGCTGTAAAAAAAGATCCGATTTCTGTAAGTGGATTTGATAACTCTATACATGCACTCTGTGCTGAAACAATCATTGCACATGCTAGAACAATTGATTTTGTGCGCGCATTAAAACTTGTCATAAGACATCCTTTTTGTAAAAAATTGAAAAATATTTATGTAACACTGCCTTAAACGATATACCATAATATAAAAAAGTCAAAAAACAACGTACTTTTGACATGAAATAGAAGTAAAATATAATAAGTTTATAAAATTATTATTTATTATCAGGTAAATACAGATGCTCAAAAAAAAGGTGCTATTTCTACATTTAAAAAACATTAAAAAAATTATATTCAGTATTATACTCATCACATTTCCAACCGTTACATCAGAAAAAAAACATTTTTATTATTCTATAGCAGGAACAATTGCGGCAGTAATTATCGGAAAAGTAGTATATGATCATATTCATTACATACCTCCTGAACAAATAATCCAAGAGTGGCAATCAATGCTGAAAACAATCCAGCAAGATATCGATTATTATCATGCTTTATATAAAAACGATGCACACATAAGCAATTGGGAGCTTAAAGAAATAATTATAGAAACCAATAAACAACCCTATCCATTTTTAAGATATTACACAGCAGTTCATAAAGCTTTATTGCTTTTACAAACATATTATGTAACGGTAACAGAACATCTTTCCGAAATTACCAAACATGAAAAAAAATTATCTTATAAAAAGTTTATTCTCAAACTCAAATTAGATGGAAAAAATGTTCAACAACGTATTTCCCAAATAATATCACTGTTGACAATTCTTACAATGAAACTCCAATCATTTCAAGAATATCAGGATGATCACTATTATTGGAAAGAAAAAAACGAGTAGTTTATGCAAAAAATGTTCAAATTTTTTATCATGATAACAATATGTTATAATTTCCAGTCTTTATGCATGGAACCTAGTAAAGCGGAGTTTATCCTGAGCTCTGTCGAAGGAAAGGGCAGGCAAGCCATTATTTATGCACCGTGGCGAGAAAGTTATATTAATGCGCAACAAAAACCAGAATTAGCAATCAGTAAACCATGTATATTTTGTAGAATAATTAACAATAAAAATAATACAGAAAATTTTATTCTTCATCGCGGAAAATATTCACTCATTATGCTTGCAAGTCAACCATACATAGATAAAGGGATACATGTACTGATTGTTCCTTACGAACATAAAAAAGAATTATGTAATCTATCAGCAGAAACATATTACGAAGAAAATATATTGACCCACAAATTATGTACATTATTTTCATCACAAGCCAATGAAACATACATTAATAGCAATCAAGGGTCAGCTGCCGGTGCAAGTATTCCAGAACATCATCATAAACATGTCATGATCAATTATGCTCCAAATTTTTACAATCTTATAGAGACACTGCAAGAAACAAAAAAACAGATTGATTTGCAATCTTTGTATAAATACATACAACCCCAGATATGCCAATTAGAGAGTATCAATCTTCCACAAAAACAGTTCAGCTGCCTTAATAGGAATTGTTACTATTGCTCAGTCATATACCCTAATTTTCAAGAAAGTCTCATTATTCATCGTGGCAAACATACAACAATCATGTTATCTCATTATCCCAGCTATTTTGGAGAAATCGATATTATCCCCAATGAACATATCGAATCGCTTGCAAAAATGCCTGCTGAAACCTATGAAGAGATTAATAAACTAACTATAGAAATGTATCCAATCATGCTCAAATTAGTAAACGCTCAAGATAGTAATATTGGATTAGTTTCGTATGGTAGCAAAGCAACGCATCGCGAACATATCAGACAAAGATTAATACCTCGCAAAGATAGTTGGGGGAAAACACCTATAACAAATAGTAATCATATTAACGGTGACATTAAACAACTGTATAAAAAATTGGTATCAGAATGGCATGCAGTTCTTAACAAAGAATATCAACAACAAAATGCAAAATTATAAACGCACATAAAAAAAGGATTGATGCACAATCAATCCTTTTACAAATTAACAAAATTTATTGTTTACTTCTGAAGCGCTAATTTACGCCGTTCTTCACGGTCAAGTGTACGCAAAGCTTCAATAATCTCATCAAGATCACCTTCAATAACATAGTCTAATTTTTTTAATGTTATATCCGCATTATGATCAGTGACACGATTTTGTGGAAAATTATAGGTA
>DATAXH010000155.1:0-2531 GCA_036266775.1 Candidatus Babeliales bacterium
CGATGGAGTGAATTGATAAGTTTTTGGTGATCAATGTGATACGGTGGTAATTCATCAAAAGGGATAATAATATCAGCGCCAAGATCTTTTTGTGCAGCAATGGATGTTTCGGGGGTCAAGAGTATTTTGGTACCATCACGATAAGATCGGAATAGTACCCCATCTTCTGAAGTTTTGAGGACCAAATTGTCACCTTTTTTTTGTCCACGACTTTTCAGTTCATCTTTAACAGTGCCATATGCAAGACTAAATACCTGAAAACCACCAGAATCAGTGATAATAGGCATGTTTCTATTCATAAAACTATGCAATCCACCGGCTTGCTTGATGATGTTTGTTCCGGGTTGGAGCATAAGATGATAGGTATTACAGAACATAAGTTGTAAACCAATTTCAGAAACAAGGTTGGCATCAACTGATTTAAGTGCTGCATTAGTCCCTACCCCTACAAAGTTTGGGGTATCAATAATACCGTGTGGCGTATGAATTTGCCCAACTCTGGCACGGGATTTTTTTGACTGATGAATAAGCTTAAACGTAAAGTATGACATAATCTTTTTTTAAATTTTGATTGTTATTGTTTTAGTATAACAGATTTTTTATATAAAAATTATAATTATAAGCTTGCGATAACGTTTTCAAGATCACTCATGTTTACACAAGGATTCCATAAGAAATGCCATTGTAAATCTGTTTTTAATTCATTTACACATTTGGAGCAAGGCTGCTCTGGATCTATGAGATGTTTAGTGAGTCCACAATGTTTTTTATATATAACGAGATCATTATATTTTCTTGCTATAGCTTCAGCCATTGCAGTAATGCATTCTGTGTAATTTAATTTTTTTGCATAGCCTAAAGGAGTTTGTTTTTGATTATTTAAGGGAACTAAATCGGGATTATATTGTGATAATATAGTTATTGACGCAGGTTTATTATGTTTGATTGCATAATGTAATAAACTTAACTTTTTGTGATAACGATTTGGATTAAAGTGATTTTTAAGGCATAACGATAAATGGTGGAGTTTATCCGTTGCTATGAAAATTTTGAGTGTTTTATATTGTTCTTCAGGAGAAATAACGTTGTATGTGATATCGTTTTGGGTTGTAATATTTCGTTCTAAATAAGCTTTGAGTTGTGGATATTTTAAACATTCAAGATAATACTTATTTTCTTCCATACACAAATTATTATGGGATGTTGTGATAAGTATAAAAAGAACGATGAGCGTTTTTTTTGTTAGGGTATATATTTTTCGCGACATTCCAACGCATGGTGTTGCAATAATAATGCTTGCTAATTTAATCATATAGCTGATAATAATAACTTCCCAAATATTATCGATGATACCATACAGACCTAAAAGACTGAAAAGTATAGTGTCTAAGAGCTGGCATATTGCAATGGAAGCATAATTGCGGAAAATGATATATTTTTCGTGAAATGTTCTTTTTAAAAACCCATATAAATAGTAGTCGGCCATTTGGGACAGCCAGTAGACAGAAAATGAAGCTATGACAATGCGAGGCATAAAACCAAGTAACGGCATAAAATGAAGATGCATCGTATCAGCTGCATGAGGGATGTAAATAAGGTGGATTTGTGATACAATTGCATAGAAAATAAGTAAGAAGAAGTTGATCCAGATGGTCTTTTTGGCGATTTCTTTACCAAAATATTCTTGGAGCAAATTTAATCCAATCGTTGCCCCTACAGTGAAAGCATCTGCGCAAGTAGCGGTAAGGCCAAAAAGCGTGATCTGTTTAACCACAAAAAGATTAGCAAGCATACAGCAGGAACAGGTAAAGGCTACCAAAGCGCCTTGGCCCATTGCCATTGCCCCAAGAGCGAATAAAGCGATAATAACGGTATGGATGATAAAAATGAGTTCATTCATAGGGTTCATTCTTACAAATTTTTGCTTTTTCTGGTATAGTATAAATAAATAATAGTATATATCAATTAATAAATGGAATGTAGTAATTAATAAAAATACATTTGAGACAAATAATCGAGGGGGTTTGTTATATGTTTATGGAAAAAATAGCTTCTGTTCGTACTCTTGCGGTTCTAACATGTTCTTTATCTTTAGTATCTTTGGCTATTCATCATCACATTAATGATATTATCGTCACGGGTGCACAATTGCAGCAAGATACGCCAGCTATCAGAAAATATGTTCTGGATCGCATTAATAACGATTTAAAAAAAGCAAAAAGATTTGGAAAAGGATTGGCCAAGACATTTGCAGGCATTAGCTATTATGCATTTGATGCGATTCCTTTTGAATTTTTTACTGATCCTCAAGCCATAAATGTTGCATTTAGACGTCTTGATGAAGGTGCAACATATATTCAAGAGACCAAAGAAGCGTTTAAAAAAAGTTTTATGGGCAGTAAAAGAAAGCTTAACCACAGTCATCTGGCAGAATTTTTATACAATCAGATAGTTGACCGAATAACAGTTACTGATGAGCAGCGAGTTTTGTTACGAAAAGATCCTCTTAAAATGGATGAGTTTGTCAGAAG
>DATAXH010000156.1:0-2883 GCA_036266775.1 Candidatus Babeliales bacterium
ATTAAAGATGTAAGAATAACACATCAAAAAAGTTTATCCTTAGAACAAAATAGAATTCTAGAAAAATTATCTTATAACAAACCGCAACACCTTCAAAAATTTGGTGAACTTTACACTTTTTCTTCGCAAAAAGATTATGAAATATTTGTAACATTACCAAAGGAATTAAGAGAACAAATTGTTGATCCTTTAAATAAAGTCATAGGTGTTATACAACATCCAAAATGGTACAATAATACTATCCCAAAATATATGGGAACGGTGATTCAACTCAAATGGATTATTCCAGAAAATGAAAATAAAAAGAAACATTTACCAAAAATACTTATCAGACAAGATACGTGGTGCTGTTGTGGTTAAAAAATAACTGTTGAAAAAAATATCCACTCCTGGAGTATGATAGGTACCAATAAAAGTATCTGTTCAAATAAGGGAGATAGATATGAAGAGCATATCTTTACGAATAATTTTTCTTGTTGCATGCAGCACATCAACATTCTATATGATACATGCAATGGAACCTGTCAAACAACCTTACTCCGCTGAAGATTCCTCCTTCGCCAAGGCTTCCGATGACAAGTCTAAGGGCAAGCAAAAACACAAACGCCATGGATCATTAACTGAAGAATTCAAACAAATCGTAGAACCAATATTACATAAATATTCTTCGCATGGTCTTTCTGATACAGCAACAATAGCATATTACAATGCGGGCATTAGTGATGGTGAAAAAAACTATTTGCAAAAACGTTTACCTATAACAAAAGCTGCATGCGAAACAGTTCTTAATCGCAAATTGGATGAACACTCAGTTCCAAAAATTACAATGATTTGCAGCGGCGGGGGATATCGTGCAATGCTCTGCACAGCAGGATCACTCTGTGGTGCACACAAAATAGGTCTTCTTAAATGCACCACACATCTATCAACACTTTCTGGTTCCACATGGACAACTGCCTCTTGGATTGCAACTGGCAAACCGATTACGTTATTCAGAGAATATCTTAAAGAATGTGCAGCAAAATCATTTACTGAATGTACTATACAAGAAGAGGAATTAATCGCTGAAGCAATACTCAAAAAACTACATAAAAGTCCATTTACTCCCGTAGATCCTTATGGTTATTGCTTAGCAAACAGACTTCTTAAATCTTTAAAAGAAAATCGACACGCAGTTACTTTATCCTCCCTTGCTCAACAGATCGAAAAAGATCCGAGTATATATCCTTATCCAGTTTTCGTTGCAATAGATGGGAGAGAATCAATCATAACAGGTCAAACATGGTCTGATTTTACCGTACATACTGTCAGAGATCATAATAACAATATACATATTCCTACCAAACTATATGGCACAAAATTTAAAAAAGGAAAACCAAGTAAACATATATATGAAGAATCTCTTGGGTATAATATGGGTACATGGGGATCAGCATTTGGGGCAAATATTCATGAAATTTTAAAAGAAATGATCAAAGATCCTGCATTAAGAGAAGCAATCGAAAGTAAAATACCAAAATCTATAGATAGCGAAAGACCGCTTCACTTTTATGCAGAAGTGCCCAATTATATGCGCGAAATCGAAAATATTAAAGATACAACATTATCCAAAGAAAAATATCTACAGTTTGTTGATGCTGGGCTTGAAATCAACTTACCATATCCTCCAGTAAGTGGTATATGCCCAGAACGTAAAGCAGATATTCTTATTTTTTTAGATGCTTCAGCGGGACCAGTTGGTGAACAATTACAAAATGTGGTTACCTATGCACAAAAAAACAAATTACCATTCCCTACAATCGATTTTAAAAATATTAACAACAAAACAATTTCCGTTTTTAAAGATGAAACTAATAAAGAAGCACCTGTTGTTATTTATATGCCACGAATCAGCGATCCTGAATTATGGCAAAAATATGAATCCGATCCTGAATTTGCACAATTCAAACTGTCTGGATTTGATCTTGATCATGAAACAAATAACGGATTTGCGAAAACGAAAGAGTTCCAATATAAACCTGAGCAGTCTGATCTGATCATGGATCAAACAGAATTTAATATGCGAGTTAATAAAGATGTGATTAAAGAAGCAATCAATTGGTGGATTGATAGAAAATAAGCCTGCAAATATTCATTCCCTCCGCTCGTCCTGAGTGTTTTTTGTCTTCAAAAAATGTATCGAAGGATGCGATATAACGATAACTTTTAATTTTTGCACCCTTCGATACATTCTGCTACATTTTTAGACCCAATTATCCACTTCGTTTCTATTGGGTACCCATAGAAAGAAATCAATTTCTCTTCCGCTCATCCTGAGTATTTCGTCTTCGAAATGTATCGAAGGATCAGGGCGAGCGGTCTGCATAATCAAACTTTTAATTTCGTATGAATTTTTAATCAACCACACCAGCCATCAGGTAAAAATTGAGCACGAACAGCAAGAGCTGAAATAAATAATTTAATGGAACCATCTTCTTCTTGTGGTACTTCTTTCAGATATTCATCAATAATATCATTAAAAAATTCTACATGATATTCTGCAGGAATTCTGTCAATTTGTGCCGGAATTGCGCTCATCCAATCAATAAACTCTTGTCTATTTTTTAATATACGCGGTACTTCAATTTTACGCACACCTGCAACACCATCAATATTTTCTTCTTTTAATCCTGTCACTTGAAGCCAATTACGTACTTCTTCTTCATCTGAAGGATAATAAGGAATTTTATAATCTACAAAATACTGTTTCCATGTATCATGGGTCAGCATTGCAGTACGCGCACGTATATAAGCAGAATCTTTATGCGCAAGACCGGCTCTGAATTTACCTTTATAATTCAATAATAGGGCAATATTCTTGAATGCTTGTTTTTGATCTTTTAC
>DATAXH010000157.1:0-2454 GCA_036266775.1 Candidatus Babeliales bacterium
AAGAGATTGCTTTTTATGCCAACAGCAGCATAGAAGATGTTTTAAAAAAACTTGAAACATCTGAAAAAGGATTATCACAACAACAAGTCAAAGAGCGTCTTACACAATATGGGCCTAATCAATTAGAAAAAAGATCAGTGACATGGTTTCAGGTATTAAAAAAGCAAATTCTTAATCCTTTTATTGTTCTTTTTATAGTAATTGCTGCAGTTTATTTTTTTACGCATGAATACACTGAAGCTACTATTTTACTTATTATCATGGTGCTTAATACCATAATTGGTTTTTATCAGGAATATCAAAGTAACCGTGCAATGGAGCTACTCAAATCATATTTAAAAACACAAATAGTGACCCATCGTGATGATACAGATGATACCATTGAGACAATGCAATTAGTTCCGGGTGATATTATTAAATTAAATGCAGGTGATATTGTTCCCGCCGATTGTCGTTTACTTGCAACAGAAAACTGTACCATTGATGAATCAATGTTGACGGGTGAATCAATGCCGGTTAAAAAATTGCATGAATTGTCAGATAAAAAAGTAAGTGCCGTGTATAATGCATACACACTTGTATATGCCGGTACCGTGATGATGGATGGTAATGCGACCGCAGTTGTTTTCGCAACAGGGCAAAAGACTGAAATGGGTTCCATTGCAGAGTTAGTAACAAAAACTATTGTTAAAAGTGCTCTAACAAAAGGTACAACGCAACTTGCTGAAATTGTATTTGCTCTGGTAGCAATCAGCCTTGTGATAGTGCTTGGGGTGAATATTTTCTTTAAATCAGGAAAAATGTCATTTGTTGATTTTTTACTGTTTGCGGGAGCATTGGCAATTACCGCTATTCCTTCAGCGCTTCCGGTGGTGATCACATTTTGTTTGACTAAAGGAGCTATGACATTACGTCAACATAAAATGATTGTTAAACGTTTATCATCAATAGAAGATTTGGGAAGTATTGAAATTTTTTGTAGCGATAAAACAGGGACGTTGACTGAAAATGCATTAACTGTACAAGATCTGTATGATATTAAAGATCAAGATATACTTGTGTATGCGGCATTGATGAAATCTATTCTGGCATCCACTAAAAAAAATATACTCAGTGGTTTTGATCAAGCAGTTGAAAAAGCATTAGATGATACGCAAAAAAAAGCATTGCATGAATATAGTATCATTGAAGAATTTCCTTTTACCTATGAACGTTACCATACGGTTTCATTAGTACAGAAAAATAAAGAATATTTCTTAATTTCCAAAGGTCCTTCTGAATATATTTTTCCCTTATGTAAATTGTCCAAGCATGATATTACGAAGCTTAATACGTGGGTGAAAAAACATGAAGAACAAGGGAATCGCGTGCTTGCGCTTGCAGTAAAAAAAATAGAGCATGCTTTTAAAGATGAAAAAGTAGAAAAATATGATAAAGATTATGATCATATTGGTTTGATATCTTTTGCAGATCCACTTAAACCCACAGCTGAAGTTGCAATTAAAAAAGCGGAAGCATTAGGAGTAAAAATTAAAATATTGAGTGGAGATAGTGTAGATGTCTGTTTTGCGATTGCACAGCAGTTAGGTTTAGAAGATAACAAAGAAAATATAGTTCTTGGTGCAGATTTTGCGAAAGCAGATGAACGTCACAAAAAATCACTCGCTGATAAACATACTATTTTTGCACGTGTTACTCCGCAACAAAAGTATGAAATTATTACGCTTTTGCAAGAAAAATATTCTGTGGGTTATTTGGGTGATGGTATTAATGATGCACCTCCGCTCAAAAGTGCACAAGTTGGTATGGCAGTCAATAGTGCTGCAGGTGTTGCACGTGAAGCTGCGGACATTATCATGCTTGAAAAAAGTTTGCATAATGTTTTGCTGGGTATAGAAGAGGGTAGAAAAACGATTATTAATACACTTAAATACATTAAGATTACTATTTCATGTAATATTGCTCTTTTTTATGCGCTTGTGTTTTCATCATTGTTTATTGATTTCTTACCAATGTTACCATTACAACTTACCTTTCTTGATTTGATTACTGATTTTCCGTTAATTTCAATCTCCACTGATCCAGTTAATAATCAGGAATTACAGAAACCATTGCGATATTCTATGAAAGAAGTTGGACTAGCAACATTCTTTTTTGGATTGGTGCGCTTACCTTTTGATTTTTTAGTCTTTATGTTTTTTAAATCAAATCCAAACCATGCAGTGTTACAAACTAGTTGGTTTATTACAACATCGTTATTTCAGTTCGTGCTTATCTTTTCATTACGTACTAAAATATTCTTTTTGCGTAAACCGTACCCATCTTTGACGTTATCTGGATTATGTTTGTTTGCAACAAGCATTGTGCTTATTTTGCCATTTACAAACCTTGGCCATACACTGTTTTCTTTTGCGCGCCCATCATGGCATGATATGGCGATTATATTCATGATTG
>DATAXH010000158.1:0-3415 GCA_036266775.1 Candidatus Babeliales bacterium
TTACCGAAGGGGGTATATAGTATGAAAAATATCAAAAAATATTATGCTCTAAATGTAACACTCTCAATCATTCTTTCTCTATCATTCTATACGTTTGCCATGGAACCAATAAAAGGATCCAATAGCAGTGGCGAATCAATACCAATAGAAGGATTGCCTTCGGGAATATCAAGTGAAAGTGGCGAATCAGGTGTAGAAATAAACTCTCATGTCCAACGAATACTCGAAACACGAATCAACACATTAAACCATTTCAACCAAAAACTTAAGGCTTACCTGAAAAATGTAGAAATTTCCAGACTAGACGAAATGATCATAAAAAACTTACAAGGTAATATCCGAGCTACTATCCAAATAGCTTATCAAATGTCATTTGGGGATAGACTTGTTGATATACCATACATTAATCAAGAAACAAACAAGATAGAAGTATCAGGTAAAAAATACTGGTAAAAACAAAAAAACCGCACTATTTAAGTGCGGTTTATATTTTTTGACTTTTTTATTGTTTAGCCCTACTTCGCTCTTCCGCTCATCCTGAGCCTGTCGAAGGACGAAGGGCAGACTTCGCTATTGCTATCAAACTTCTTTTAATTTTTAATATCAATCATTTAAAAAATTGGCCCTACTACGCTCTAACGAGCTACGAAGGGCAGGCCTACCAGACGACTGTGTCCTCCGAAGCTTTATGCGAAGGAGGAAGCTTTACGCGAAGTCTGGTTGCGGGGGCTGGATTCGAACCAGCGACCTTTGGGTTATGAGCCCAACGAGCTACCAGGCTGCTCTACCCCGCGGTATATTTTTAAAGAAAAGTTATTATAAATATAAGGTCTGTTTCTATATTTGTCAAATTAAAGAATTATCTTTTTACCCTTTTTTTCATGAATAATAACCTTTTTTGAGGCATACAATCCTTCTTTGCTGTTTAAAAGAACCTATTAATCATATTCTGCCACTTTTGCAAATACAATATGAAATAAAATTTTCAAAGACTATTGATTTTAAAGGGTTTTTTTGCGTAACCTAAAAATGTAGTAAGAAATATTTTTAATTCTATTTTAGGGGAAAAAATTATGAAGAAGCAGTTACTCAAAGCCCTTGCAGCATTTGCAATCATTGGTGCGACCAGCCACGTACAGGCGTATAGCTATACATTCTCTAACCACACAAATAAAGAAATTGGCGTTGCTATGAGATTTTATGGTCTTGGAGAACCGCGCTATTTTAGATGGATTCCATCTCACGAAGGACGTCAATTTACACCAAAGCAGGCTACAAGATCAGGCCTGGAATCAGAACAACCTATAGAAGGTAGAAAAATTGGTTTTATTGCAAAAACATGGTGGTATGTAATAAACCCATCACCAGCAAACAAAAGCGATCGTGAAGTAGCAAAAACACTTCCATGGCGCGAATTTCAGATCACATGGATGCCTACAGATGCTTACAAAGTATCTTTAAAATTGTACGAAGCTGTCACTGCTGCAACGGTAAAAGCTGCAGAGTTGGCAATTGATGCCGCTATTGCTATCGGGACAGAAGGAGCTTCTGTTCCAGTACAAGCTGCCCTTAAAGCAGCAAAAGAAGGTGCAGCTTCTGATGCTCTTACAAATTTAATAAGAACCGTAGGAGAAGCTGCTGGACGTTCAATGATGACCGATCGCCATATCGATATTATTGAAGATAAAAACGGAATTAAATTTATATCACTCATGTAATTCAAAAAAGCATATTATATTAAAAAGGACTCTTTAAAAAAAGAGTCCTTTTTAAAAAAGGAAAAAATATGAAAAACACCTTTCTGTTCGTCTTAACACTACCTTTCTTAACTTCAGTAACCTATGCCTATGAATTCAGCTTTTATAATAATACCGAAATTCCTATTGGTATTGCCATACAATTTACGGGTAATGATGGCAACGAACCTCTTTACGCACAACTTGTTAAACCTAAAGAGAGGCTGCCCTTTACTCCGGGAAGAATAGGTATACCTGACATTAAATGGGGTTTTTGCTTAGACAATCTTTATTACATAGAAAACCCTACCACGGAACAAAAAGCCCATCATTTTGCAAAAACTCCATGGAAAAAAATTCCTATCACATGGGTACAAGAAAAAAGTGCAACGAAAAAAGCTACTAAAACTCCAACACCTCCTGCAGCTCCTGCTCTAGAAAAATCACTCTGCAGAGATCGTCATTTTGATATTATTAAAGATGAGCATGGTAAAATTGTTATTACGTCATCATTGGCTGAATAATACCATTTTTATCAATAAAAAGTGATTGAGTATAAGAAACATATACAATATCTCGTTGCCAATGAATAGCTTTGAATCGTGCAAGCAATACCAAAATTTTTTGAATATAAGGTACAAACAATAAATCATTAACAATAGCAATAATCGGTTCTTCTTTATACTCATCATCAGGAAATTCATTAAAAAAAAGTTCTGAACAAATGTACGGAACAAAAGAAATATCTTTTGATAACAAAAACTTTTTACGTTTATCACATGAAACTGTAATTGGTTGTCTTTCATTAAAATATAGAGATCTCAAACAATCATAATTCATCCATTCTGATAACCGCTCAGAGATAAGCATTGCGTGTTTTTTATCATGACAATCACATAATTTCCCATTATAGACCCAATGTAACGAATTATAGTAGTTAGCATCACACCAACGCGACGCACCAAAAATAACATGTATCGCTTTTCCTATATTCTTTTCATTCCAGAGCTCTAATACATGAGATAATTCTGAAAAATTATTCACGTTAAACGCCGATTCTGGCAAAATAATAACTTCTGTCTCTGGATAGTGCGCTATTATTTTTTGTAATTGATGTGCCACAATATTTATAACAACGGTAGGATCATCGGCGGTAGAATATATCATGTGCGGTAAACTTTTAAGATGAGTTTGATAAACAAACTCACTTTTTTTTGTTGTTTCAAAATAAAAACAGAATAGCCAAAAAATAACTACTAAGCAGAAAAAAAACAGTGCTGCACCGTTTCTATACCACAACAGCGCAACAATACTAACCGATACCAATAAAAAAAGAAATGTAAGTAACGGTTTACCAATTATTGATAATACACATAATAATGCTGGCTGTTGCGCTAACAAAATCAATGGATGCATGAGCGGATACCCTTCTTGAACTCCAAAAATCCACAAGCAGTACCAATCAACCCACATAATAAAAAACCACAAAGCCAGAGCCCATAAACATAAACGTGTAATCTGATTATGAATTAAAAAAAAAGAAGTAATTTTTATAACACTCCAAAATAAAAATGCCGGTACTAACGCCTGATACAATACCATTGCAATACCAAGCGCAAGACCAACCGGCCATGCATCACCCGCCATGCAGGCAACAAGATATATTCCTCCACTCATAT
>DATAXH010000159.1:0-4285 GCA_036266775.1 Candidatus Babeliales bacterium
CAACTTGGTTATGCATTACGCTTCCCACGTTTTATGGATTACAGAAATGATAAAAGTGCGGAAGAAGCATCAACTGATTATGAAATTAAACGGTTGTATGAAGATCAATTTATAAAGTAGCATTTACTAACAAAAACACCCCGCTGATTTTTCAACGGGGTGTTTTATAACATTAATATCGTCTAATTTCTCTTTTTTAAATCTTCTTTTAACGCTTCTTTTTTATTCTCACTTGAATCTTCATTCGATTTTCCATCAATCAATCTTTCAGCTAAAGCATATGATAAAGCAAGTCCAACAAGACCTCCAGCCATTACACCTACCACAGATCCTTCTGCCATTGACCGCAAATCTAAGTTAGTCATGGCAGCCGTTGCTACTAAACCTATTCCTCCTCCTGCTATTGCTCCAGCGTAAGTTCCAGTCGTCATTATTATTACCGCTCCACCTGCTTTACCAAGATTTTTTACGACTTTAAATTCGGTATCATTACCTGCCACCGCACCCGAAGAAAACAAACCTGCACTCAACATAGTTAAAGAAAAAATAATATTTTTGATATGCATAAAAAACCCCTAAGATTATAATTTTTTTAATTATTTTATTGTTCGTATAAAACTATCTGAAAATTATAACTTAGTCAAAAGGTTTATTTATCAAACTTTTTATAATATTTACCGCTGTTTTTCTGGAATAGTTCGCGTAATAATTGCAATAGATCGGACATAATCATGATCAATCTGTTCTTGAGCCGCCTGAACATTGGCAAATTTGATAATCACACTGCCTTGCAACAACGCTTTAATATCATCAATACTTTGCGCATCAGGATAATGTTCCTGCAGATACTGAATCATTTCATCATCAGTTTTGCCGATCACATCATATCCAAACCGATCATAGAAGTATTTTTTTAATAATACAGAAACCGTTACATAGAACTCTTTACCATACACAACATCCACTTTATGCTCTTGTTTAAGTTGATTTAAATGTGCAAGTGCTTGATCCCATAACGGCAATTTTTTTCTTTTTCGATACTGCATATATTTTCTGACACCATATGCAACAACCAAAAACAATAATAGGCCTGCCGCAATTTTCATCCCAAGCTGGAACTTTTCCGTTTGCCAGATTGGTACATGCCACAAGCCATAATTTTCATATAAACCAGTTTTTTCATTTAACTTCATAAAACAATTTATTACGTTCGTATGTTTCGACAAGCTCAACACGAACGGGATTAAAAACATTAATTTTTTCTCTTACCGTTCGTCCTGAGCCTGTCGAAGGAAACGAATGGTAAAACAATTTCATATCAGTACATCATTCGTCGTCTAAAAAAATTAATCATTTCAGACAAATAATCTGTCCTATCTGGGGATACTTCAAAAAGATCAACACCACAACGGCGTAACAATCTGTTTTGTTTATCAATACGTGCAGTTAAAAATCTTTTTACTTCATTATTACGTGTATCTCGTAAATCCAATTCCAACAACTCGCCCGTTTCCAAATCTTCCACCGTAATGAAGCCAACAGGTGGAATCATTTTTTCATTTGCATCCAAACAACGCACTGCAATCAGATCATATTTACGTGCTGCCTGTGCAAGATACGTATCCAGTGCATCATCAATAAAATCGGAAATTAAGAAGACAATTGCATCACTTTTTTTAACTGAAAGTAAATGCTGCAATGCCTTTGATATATCCGTCGTTGACTGTTTCGGTTTAAAACTGAGCATTGTTTCCATAATACGATGTATATGCTGCAAGCTACTGCCGGGAGGAATATAAGCTTCAATCGTATCAGAAAACATTAAAAGCCCCACATGATCTTTACCATGCTGAGCTACCAATGCTAATACACTTGCAAGTTCAACAATGCGACTATTTTTATTATCTGTTCCAGAACCAAATATTGATGATTGCGAAACATCAACTGCTAAAAAAATAGTACGACTGCGTTCTTCAATATATTGCTTCACTAAAAGTTTATCATTACGCGCTGATGCTTTCCAATCAATAAACCGAATATCGTCACCAAAACTATATTCACGGATTTGATCAAATTCAAAACCAGTACCTTTTATTGCAGAACGGCTATCACCTACCAATGTTCCATTAAGAAGGCGACGTGTAAAAATTTCCAGCTGCTTAATTTTGTGCACGATATCTGCTGACAAATTCTTTTTTTCTACCATATTAAAAACTTCTTCTATAAACCATTATTAATCTATAAAAAATCCAATCTTCTCACCATGTATTTTCTTGACCAATATATCTCGGATGGATCTCCACGCTACAACAGGAAAAACGAAATAAAAAAATCCTGTTAAACCATAACATTGCGCCCATACTGACCATACGACACAAATTATATTAACAGCAAGAAGTGTCAAAGAAGCGTGCCATACCTTTTTTTTATTTTCAGAGAGTACACCAACAAATCCTGCTGGTGAAAAACAAGTAGTCACGATTCCGACTATGCATAATAACATCAACAAAATTGCACTGAAATATACATCATAATAATCAGTAATAAAGGAAATATTTCCCAAACAACCTATTGTTCCTATAAGAAAAAATAATGTCGCTGCCCAAATTAATCTATCAATGACTTTACCTCTATAAAGTTCAATGGCAATTATTATAAAAGAAATAAACGTAGAAAGAACAAGCCAATTCCTATAACCCTCCCATGAAGCTTGCTTCAGAGTCATATTGCCTTGTTTAAAATTGACAAGCACATATACGATATAAACAATAAATAAAAGCAACCCATATATTTCTGACATTGGAACAGTTTTTTTTGTCATGAAAATAAACCTTCTTTTTTCAATATTTCTGGAATCTTAATAGTACCATCTTCTTGTTGATATGTTTCCATCAATGCTACCATCAATCGCGGTAATGCCAAAGATGAACCATTCAAGGTGTGCACAAGATGTGTTTTACTTTCCGGCTTTTCTTTAAACCGAATCATGCCACGACGCGCCTGAAAATCGGTACAATTGCTGATTGATGAAACTTCTTTATACTCGCCTTGTCCCGGACACCATACTTCTAAATCATACGTTTTAGCTGATGCCCATGATGCATCCTGCCCTGCAAGCAACATCACACGATAATGCAAACCCAAAACTTGTAAAATTTCTTCTGCGCACGCAAGCATACGTTGATGTTCTTTTTCAGATTTTTCAGGTTCACACATCGATACAATTTCTACTTTTTCAAATTGACGCATACGAATCAGACCACGTTCACTTGAGCCATATGCACCACCTTCCCGTCTAAAGCAGCTCGTGAATGATGTCATACGCATAGGCAAATCTGAACTAGCAAAAATATGATCGCGATACATATTTGTCAAATTAACTTCTGATGTTGGAGTTAGAAACAGATCATCAGAGGGAACTGCAAATACTTGATCTCTAAATTTAGGGAAGTTACCGGTTGTTTCAAGCGATGTTTCATTCACAAAAACAGATGGCAATACAAAATTAAATCCATGCTTACGATTATGCTTGAGCATAAACATCGCCAAAGAAAACAGCAATGAAACACCTTCACCTTTATACAATGCAAGACTTGCACCACCAATTTTTGCTGCTGTTTCAAAATCTAACCATCCAAGTTTTTCACCAAGATCAAGATGATTGTGTGGCGTAAATGAAAATGTTGGCTTTTCACCAAACATACTTACCACAACATTTTCTTCTTTATTTCCTGCAGGAACTTCTTCGAGTAACAAATTTGGACATGCAAGATACTGTTCTTTAAATGTATGCTCTGCTGTTTCAAGCGCCTGCTCTTTTTCTTTTAATTGCTGACCAAGCGCAATTGATTGTTCACGCAACTCTGGCGTTATGCCCGATCTGCCTTGTTTTGCCAATTCATTTTTGGTACATCGCGTCAATTCAACTTCATTTTTAAGCGCACGTAACTCTTTATCTAATGTTATCAGCTTTGCCACATCATATTGTGGATCTTTTTTAGCGAGCGCTGCTCTTACATATTCAGGATTTTCACGCAAAAGCGTAAGATCAATCATTGGATACCTTTATAAATTCAAATAAAACTCTTACAAAAAAGCATACCTCAAATGTCTCTTTTTGACTACTGCAACCACATCAGGTACACTACTACCTATTGCACCCATAAAAAAATTCTTAATGTACAATTTTAAGCAAAATAGTATAGAACAAAAGGTTTTTGAATGTTGCTCAAATTAATTCAATCTTTATTGCTTTTTGCTCTTTGCAACGCCATTAATGGCTCAC
>DATAXH010000160.1:0-2124 GCA_036266775.1 Candidatus Babeliales bacterium
CAATTAAAAAAGAAAATTGAACGTGAAGGTATTGTGCGTGATATGAAACGTACTGTCTACTTTGAATCTACTACTCAAAAAAGAAGAAAACGCCTTGTTCGTGCTATCAAACAAAACATGATGCGCATGATTACAGCCGGAACAGCACCTAAAGATTAATTCCCATGAGCAAACAACAGCAAGAAATAAGAAAAGCACAAAAAGAATCCTATTTTTATCAGGAAATTTCTAAGCTTTTTTTACAAATCACTATAGATGATCCAAGACTTAATGGTCTCTTTATCAATCGAGTACACCTTTCTCCTGATGGTGGAACATGTGTTGTTTTATTTCTTGCATCACATGGTAGAACTGAATTTGAAGAAAAACTCTCAACACTGGTACTCTATAAACCTTCAATGCGCACAGCTTTAGCCAAAACGTCTCGTGGTCGTTATACCCCCAATCTTATTTTTCGCTACGATGAAGATTATGAAAAAGTAGAAAAAATTAATCGCCTCCTTGATACATTAAAAGAAGAAGGAAAATTATAATTCCTTACTATTTTCTGATCCCTTTTTTTTTGTGCTGGGGATCATTTTTAAATGTCGTTGCCTATCGTCTCATCAACAATCAATCAATTTTGTTTCCTCGATCATCATGCCCACATTGTCACACCATTATTGCTTGGTATGACAATATACCAGTTCTTTCATGGGTGCTCCTTAATGGAAAATGCAGAAATTGTCATCTGCCCATTTCCTTACTCTATCCCTTCATTGAAGTTTTCACGACAGTAGTTCTTTCATTATTATATATATTCATTCCTCTTCATTATTTTTTCGCTTATTTCATATTTTTTTCAGCATTAATTGTCACAATACGTTCTGACATAGAGACAATGCTTATTTCTCGTTTTGCAACTATTTTTCTTGTTCCACTCAGTTTTTTTTTAAGCGCTTATGGTTTATTACCCATATCTTTAGGAGAAAGTATTTTTGGAGCATTATTTGGATATTTTTTTTTGTTGAGTATTAACGCTATTTTTAAATATCTACGTAATTATGACGGCATTGGGGAAGGCGATTTTGATCTTATGCTTTTTATAGGATCATTCACTGGCATAGTTGGATGTTGGATTACTATAATGCTCGGATCTATGCTCGGGTCATTATATGGATTATCTGTTTTGCTTTTAACAAAAAACAACGCACATCATGAAATTTTATTACAAACAACCAAAATTCCGTTTGGGCCTTTTCTGGCATTTGGTGCATTCTTATTTATATTCGGACAACAACAAATCCTTCACTATTTACTCATGAATTGAATCATAATTTTTAACTTTCTCTTGCATAAAACAGAAGTAATTACTACTTTTGAATAGTAATCATTTTTAAAAAAAGGAGTCTAGAGAATGTTACCCATCAAAAAATTACTAGGGCTGTTATTATGCGCACACATCCTCACTGGATACAGTTATATCATGCCTGCAGCGACTGAACCTCAATCAATTATTGATGTCGCACATTTACCCACAAAATTACAGGCTCTTATTACATTTATGCATGATGTAATTGATCCCGAAGATCGTACAGATGAACTTATTTCTGTGTACAACATTATCCAAGAAAATAAAAATATCATTTCTCGTTTAACCGCTGAAATAGTCACACGCGATCTTTTAAATTTTATAAAAGGTTGCAAAACTTTTTTTACACGTGAAGAAGATTTCAGTACTGTTGCTTCATATATAACTGATTATATAACCAATTTACGTAACGGAACTTTGCTTCGTGAAATAACCCATACAAAACGTTCCGCAAAACATAAAAACAGTAGTAATACAATAGAAATATCATACCAAGAATTTGTTGATATTCTCCACCGGCTTCGTGAAAATATTAAATGCTGTGAAGACCGTAAAGGCCCCCGAGGTCATCGAGGACCACGAGGGCATCGTGGTTTCACTGGTGCTACGGGACCCACTGGAGCTACCGGTGCTACAGGAGTAACTGGAGCCACTGGACCAACTGGTCCTATAGGTGGTTCAGGTAGTGTTGGACCAACTGGAGCAACAGGTTTAACAGGGGCAACGGGAGTTGGGATAACGGGAGCTACCGGATCAACGGGACCTACCGGCCC
>DATAXH010000161.1:0-9227 GCA_036266775.1 Candidatus Babeliales bacterium
CTGAATGGCGTTGCATCAATGACCGTTGCGCAAAACCTTGCACTCAGCAATTACAAAGGTGCGACTACCAGCTTACTCAATGGAATGGATAAATTTCCCGCTCACATCGCTGCTGAACTTGAAAAACTTAATCTTGGATCATCAAAAATATTACAGACTCCCATGAAAGATCTTTCTGGTGGACAACGTCAACTGCTTGCATTTATCATGGCAACAATACTTCCACCACGTCTTTTTATGCTTGATGAACCAACTGCTGCACTTGATCCACAATCAGCAACAAAATTGTTACAATTTGCTATCAAATTCATCAATGAACATAAACTGACAACATTACTCATCACGCATGATCCAGAACTTGCACTGACGATTGGCAAAAAAATATGGGTTTTAGAAGATGGGGAAATTACTAAGCAATTTGATACAAAAGATGTGGGAAATATTTCTGCGGCTGATTTGATTGGACGTGTGGATTATAAGAAGTTGATACACAATTAATTTTATTTTAAATTTTGCCCTTCTCGCGCTCGTCCTGAACCTGTTGAAGGATATCTTCGAGCGCTCTTTTAAAAAAAGATTAAGACCCCAGCTTGGACCGCCGGGGACCCGAGAAAAACCTTCACTTCGTTACGGTTGGTTACGTGGTGATGTTCTTGCAAACACCCCCACACCCCCGTGCACAAACGTTCCCTTTGATCCCTTAAGGCGCGAACTCAAGCCCTAGTCTGTTTCTAAGAATCCACAGCCTAAAGCTTTTCAAACAGGCGCGCCTTATCAGTACTAATTTTAATTATTTTTAACTTTAAGTTTTCAATATTTTTGCTTGTATTAAAGTAACTTATTATAGTGTCATGCAATTACGCAGCAGCTGCTGCGTAATTAGAAAAAGTAAAAACTATCCAATATTTTTCATTATTTCAACTTTAAGTTTTAAACCTGTTTACTCATACTAAAACAATTTATTGTAACATCATACCAATTGTGCAACAGCTGTTGCACAATTAAAAAATAAATAACTCCTACACATTTCGCATAATGGTTTAGGCTGTGAGGCTTTGCGAACAGACTGTGGCCTGAATTCGAAATGATCTTAAGGGATCAAAGGGAACGTTTGTGCACGGGGGGTGTGAGGGTGTTTGCAAGAACATCACCACGTAATCAACCGTAACGAAGTGAAGGTTTTTTCTGGGGTCCCCAACGGTCTAAGTTGGGGTCTTTCTTTTTTCTTAAAAAGAGCGCTCGAAGATATCCTTCAACCTGCCTTCGTTAAAACTTCCTCTTTCGCTAAAGCTACAAAGGACAGGTCGGCAGGCACGGCAAGTTCTAGGCAGGTGTTTACTGCTGAGCCTTTGTCGAAGCATCAGGACGAGCGCGACTACGACAATTTCATAAATTGCGTACCTGGATAATAGAATTTTAAAATAGATTTATAATCCCAACCATCACGCACCATTTGCCGAGCACCCCATTGGCACAATCCAAGATGATGACCAAAACCACGACCTGAAAAGGTTATTTTTCCGGCTTTTTTATGAACATCAAAATGAAAAGATTTAACTTCTTTGAGCGCAGAATACAGTTTTTTTCCTGAGACAATGGTATGCGCTTTTTGCCCTTTGAGTTGTACTTGCATCACCAACCCTGCTTTATCTTTTTTAACAATATGAACATCATGCAACCATGAAATTTCAGATTTATAATGTTGCAATAACTGATTCAGCATTGCATGATCATATGATACCTGCCATGAATATAATGATGATTCCTTGCAATGCGTGCATGCATATGAACGGGCTAAATAGGGAACTTTTATAAAATCAAAATCATCAATATGCGCAGGGATAATGCCTCCACAACATGAATCAAACATCGCTAAAATTGGTTTATTTTTAAACCCGAGCACCATTCCATCTGTCTCTTTGACCGCAGTCTTAAGCACAGATACATCATGTTTTCCTTTGTATGTTTGATGCGCATTACTATTTTTGAGATGATATGGTCTGCCATTTTTTTGCGCTTCTAAAACTTTATGCGCACCATAACTGCGGCATGCAATTGCAAGCGCTTTATTCACTTCCAGCGGCCATCCTGGCCAACTTTCGGTTTTTAACACAGCAGTAATATAATCTTCCAGTTCAACATGATTAATACATAAATAGTTATCTTTATACTGCATAATACAAAAATCACCATCATATGCAACACCATTCAGCTCTGCATGTCCACATAATGGACGCAATCGCACAGCGTGCTTAAGACGCTTACCCTTATAAAACAAAAAACCACGTTTTACCGTGACTTTAAAATCTTTTACTTTAATAATTTTTTTTGCTTTACCATCTTTGCCAGCAACTGCATGAACCGTAAACCCTTGCGGTGAACTGAAATGCCACTGCGCAGATGATGATGCATCGCATTTACTGAGCAAAACTCTCACGTGCATTTGATGCATATTTTTTGTATATTCTTTTCCGCGCTCGTCCTGAACTTGTTGAAGGATATCTTTCGAGCGCTTTAATTCTTTTGTCTCTTTGTCCGCTATCCTTCGATACACCCCTACGGGGCACTCAGGACGAGCGGAAAAAAAACCAAAGAAAAAAACACAAAAAACAAGTTGCCTATAAAAAAATACCATGTTCCTGCAACAGTTCAATATATTTTTTGGGAGGAATATTTTTACAATCAATGCCATAATTAGCCATTTTATCAGCTTGTTTATTCTCATCACGCAAGACATGTGTAATGATTGCGCTATATTTGTGGATAAGATCTCTACACAATGCATGAAGCGGCTGTAAATGGGGTTGCTTAACTTTATATTCACCAATCAGCTGACGTACCAAAAGCTGTGAATCAGAAATAACATGAATCATATCACCATGACTAACATGGTCTTTTAATATCAAAAGACCAAAAATCAATGCTAAATACTCTGCCTGATTATTGGTCTTAATACCAACATAGAAACCTTCTTTAATCTCTGCAATCCCATCTTTTTCAATATACATACCAGCTCCGGAAGGTCCTGGGTTTTTACGGGAAGCACCATCAACAAAAAGTTTCCATGTTATCATTTTTTTCATTGATGTTTTTCCATAATTTCTGGCGCATACAATAAACGATAGCAATTCTGACACTGGAGCAACGCCCCACGTTTTGCACGAATCATTTCTTGTTGTGTAATCATTTGTGAACACGCACCGCAACTTTGATGAAAAATCTCAACAACCGGATCCGCAACGCGAGCACGCATCATTGTATATTTTTCCAACCATTCAGTAGGAACATCTGCTTCTTTAGCAGCGCGTTGTGCCGTAAGATTGGTGATCTCTTCAGTTATGTCAGCTAATTTTGTTTCTAATGTTTGTTCTTTTTCATGCAACTGCTGCGATACATTTTCATGTTCTTTTGTTTTTTTCTGCAAGCTATTTTGCGTATTCTCGAGTTGATTCCATGCATCCAAAACAAGTTGTTCTTGCTCAATCTGTGCATGCTGAATCGCTTCAATTTCTGTTTTAATTGCTTGGTATTCTTTATAATCAGAAAGGCGTTCTAACTGTCGTTTTTTATCTTTTTCTTTGTGATCAAGCGATTTCATTTCCAGCTCTTGCTCATCAACTTTCTTCTTAAGCTGAAATATACGTTGATGTATTTCATCAAGATCATGTGCTTGATTTTTTATCTGCTCTTGCAAAGCAATAATTTCAGAAATAATAGCTTTTTTTTCATGTTCACGAGATTGGAATTTTTGATCAAAATTGACAAGATCGATAAAGCGAAGAAATGGATGATCACTCATGTATTCCCCTAACTGCTCTCTTTATATGCTTTGACCCTACTCCGCCCTTCGAGCTACGAAGGGCATACTTCTTAAGCCTTCTATGGCCTGCCATACGAAGCCTTGGCGAAGTATGGTTGGTGGGCCCACCAGGATTTGAACCTGGGACCTTTCGGTTATGAGCCGACTGCTCTGACCAGCTGAGCTATAGGCCCCACACTTTTTTATCACAAGAAGCACGTAGATAAATACGTAGCCGCTTTATTAGGATAAAGGAAATAACAGTTCTTGTGAAGCGCAATTAATGATTTTTTAATAGTATTGTAACTTTTCAAAAAAACGCTATTCTTACAACTTATTAAAAAATGGCACATTCATAGATTTTACAAGGATTTTTCATGAAAAATATATCCAATTTTGTTATTATCGCAGCATGTATTACCTTTACTCACAGCACATTCGGTATGCACATACAACGCTCAACTACAAAAAAATTATTGTACAAACGCTATTACGATTATACTCTTTCTAGCAGAATATCAGGTAAAGATATACAAAAAGGAAGAAGAGATGCGTATCAAAAATGGTGTCCGCAGCAGATACATTGGAGCGATACAATAATTGATACAACATATACATTACAGCTCAGCAATCATAATTTTGCACACAACAATCAACTTGGATATTGGCGACAGTTCATCAAAGAATAGTTAAAATTTCCAACCAACGTCAACTGCTGCAAAATAACTATTTTTAAATTGATTTTTAAAAGAGTGATCAAAGATAACAGCTGAAATACCACCTTGTAAAATAAAACGTTGCGTAGAAAACCACAGGGAAGGACCTAAAAGAATAAAGTTGCCTCCACTGTTCAGATCCATACAACCAAGAATTTTATTACGTTGACTATAAAAACCATCCAGCTCTACCATCCAATTTAGAATCCACCCATCTGCTTTGTACGCTATGTTTTTACTCAATCCAAATTGATATAAAAACTGTTTACCAAATTGGGTTGTTTTGTGAGATGTAGGAAAAACTCCTGCCATCGCGGTAAAATAGTACCAATCTGTTTTCATGCAAAATGCAGTAAATCCTAAAAAAAAACTTACTGCTCCAAATCCGGTGGGTGGTATTTTTAATGCTGAACCAGTGGGAAAACCAATATTGCCAACCAATGTAATTTGACTTTGGGTATGCAATGTATCTCGTTCGTAAAACGTGCCTTCTACTTGTGCAATTAAATCTTCTATCCCGTGTGATGTAAAAAGATCTTCTCTAAACTTTACTGCAACTGATTGTTCTACAAATAAAGATAGATAATCAGTGATGGCATATAGTATGGAAGGGGCTACTTCATTAAAACTTCTCTGTTTTCCTTTAAGTTGATCGCCATACAAAAATATTTGTAAATCACCTTTATCAATAATATTTTGACCAAACCCAACTAAGGGTCCTGGCTGCTGAGAAGAAGGTAATGCAAAATTACCAATATGGAGTTGCTTTATGGGATCTTTATCACTGGCATACCAAAAAAAACTTGTATACTCTTTTTCATTTTTTTTTGCAACAAGAGAAAATGATATAAAACAAAGAAAAATTAAATAAAATTTATTATTTTCCCTCCGCTCGTCCTGAGTGTTTTTGTCTTCAAAAATGTATCGAAGGATGCAATATAACAATAATTTTATTTTATCGCACCCTTCGATACATTTTACTACGTTATACTCCGTAAAACACTCAGGGCGAGCGGTTGGGTGTATGCATTTTTGTTGTATCATCTAAAATTTCCAACCAAAATAAGCTTCTGCAAAATAACTATCTCGACTTTGCACGCCAAACAAATGTTGTGCAACAACTCCTTGAATTCCAATATCCATTTCAAACCGTTGCGTAGAAAAAAAGATCGATGGTCCCAAAAAAAGTGTATTGCCACCACTATTGCAATCAACAACCCCACAGATTTTATCCCGTTGTTCATATGTCCCATCCAATTCAATCATCCAATTCAAAAGCCAACGATCTGAACGGTATGCTATATTTCTGCCCACACCAAATTGATACAATAATGAATTACCAATTTTTGAATGATGATGAGTTGTGGTCATAATGCCCCCCCAACAGGTAAAATAATACCAATCAAGTTGTGTACGGCTCAGCGTAACTCCTAAAAAAAAATGTGGTGAACCAAGACCAGTAGCAGGTGTTTTAGATGTTGATCCTGTGGGAAAAGCAATATCACCAAGCAGAGAGATCATATTAACACTGGTCGATGTTTCAGATAAATATATAATTCCTTCTAACTCTACAATTAAATCCTCAAAATCATGTGATGTGTATTGCTCTTCTTGAAATTTCGCCGCAATCGGCACTGAAATAACTAAAGACAATTTATCGGTAATACCATAAAGAAAAAAAGGATATGCTTCCACTAAACTTTTTTGTTTACCTTTTAATTGAGCAACATACAAGAATGCTAAAAAATCCCCTTGCGCCACAAGATTCTGACCAAAACTAAATAATGGTGCTGGTTGTTGTGAAAGAGGTAAAGCGAAATTTCCCACTTTAAGTTGTTTTCTATCTTCTGGAGATATTTCTTGACCACCTCTAGCAAATATTATGGGACTTGAAAAAAGCCACAGAGCAGCAACACAATATTTTTTTACTCTACTTTTTATCAACAACATATTATTTTGCCTTTCCGGCTTTTATTGCTTCATTCACGGGGATTAATTTCCCTGTCATAACATCAAAAATAAAACCATATATTGAAATCTCGGGTAAAATAAGAGGATGATTACGAATTTTTATAACATCGTCCAATACTGATCTGTACAACCCTTGTTGAATCGTCATCCAATCAATGCATTGATACCCAACGCATGCGTTCTCTCCACAACAGGTACTTCTTTTACATGGAGAAATTTTACTTTTTTGATCCTTCTGCAATGTTGCTTTACAATAAGTGACTTGCATATCATATTGTATGTTACGTTTCAAAAGATCATTTATAGATGTATCAGTAAACCGTTGCATACCGCAATCAGTGTGATGAACTACAAAAAATTGATCTGCTTGCAACAGTTGCGATGCAATAATCAAAGATCTTAGCGCATCATCACTTGCTCGACCACCCGCATTACGTATAACATACATGTCTCCCGCTTGAAAGCCCATAATATTATGCGTTAAAAGACGAGCATCCATACAGGTCAATAAAACAGCACGTTTATGTGCAAATGGATATGGTTGCGCTACATATGTTTCAGCATAACGCTTATTCGCTTCTACAACTTCATCGTACAAATTATTATCATTCATCAATTTTTCTCTTACGTGTAATCATAAACTTAATTTTTTACTGAGAGTCTTATATTACCAAAAAAAAGCAATTCGATTAACACAATAACAAAATTATTGATCTCCAATCATAAATCCAATTACATTCAGTGAAAGAATTAATTTTTTACAGAAAGGTTATTTCGTGAAACAACTCAAAATTGTACTTACCATAATCGCATGCTTTACAGCTCTCTCTGCAACTGCAAAACAAGTTGGAAAAAAAACAGAAACGGTTACCCAACCAAGTCCAGTACAACCAAATCCACCAGTTAATATGAACCGACCAAGGCCAGCGCCAATACAGACAATATTTGATACAATGCCAACTTATTCAGAAATACTTTCTTTACTCAAAAAGAAAAAACCTGATTCTTCTGATTTCACAACGTTAAACAATATTAAAAATGAAGCCGAGTATCAAATAAATTTCATACGAAACAAAGAAGCTGATTTCAGAGCAAGAATATTCAATATAAAACAACCAGCTGACATGAAAACATATACTGATATATATAATGCACTTAAACAAAGAACACCTGATTCTTCTGATTTCACAACACTCAATAACATCATATATGAAGTAGAAAAACAAATAAAAAATATCCAAGTAAGCGTACAGCAACCTCAACAAAAACAAGCTCCACAAAAAGGATATACGCAGATACTTACTCAATTACAAAACATACAACCAACTCAAGACGATTGGGATACATTAAGAGCAATTAAAGACGAAGTTATTGATCAAATGGGCAAAGCTTTTAATCCTGAATTAGCAAAAAAATATAAAGGTCTTGATTTATAACAGTTACAATAGAAATATTATAGAAAAAAAGCTGGTGAAATTGCAAAACGTATGCAATCTCACCAGCTTTATAAAATGAAAACAGAATTATCTACTCACATATACCAAAAAATCTTTCATCCGTTCACTATATCCCCACTCATTATCATACCATCCAAAAACTTGTCCCATGGTAGCATTGGTTGTTGTCAACAATCCGTCAATAATAACTGAATGAGGATCTCCACTAAAATCACTGGAAACTAATGGTTCCATAGTTAATGCAAGAATATTTTTCATGTTGCTTTGTGCTGCACGTTTAAATGTATCATGAATTGCATCCACCGATAAATCTTTTTGTGTTATAAATACCAAATCTATTAAAGACACTTTACCAACCGGAACGCGCATAGCTTTTGCAGAAACTTTATCTTTAAGATGAGGTAAAATTTTTTCAAGCATATCAGCTGCACCGGTATGAGTGGGAATAATATTAAGAGCTGCAGCCCGAGAAAGACGCAAATCTTTTGCTTCAACATCCAATAACACTTGGGAATTGGTATACGCATGTGTTGTGGTCATACAACCACCCACAATGCCAAATGCATCATCAAGAACCTTCAGTGTCGGCATAAATGCATTCGTTGTACAACTGCCTAATGAGACAATTTTGTGTTTTTGTGCATCATATAACTTTTCATTAACACCAGGAATAATTGCAATATCTTCATCATGCGCTGGAGCAGAAATTAATACGCGTTGAGCACCCGCAGTGATATGTTTTTGTGCGCCATCACGATGCGTAAATTTTCCTGTGCAATCAATAACCCAATCGATTTTTAAACTTTTCCATGGTAATTTTTCTGGATCTAATTCAGCAAGAATTTTAATACGCTGACCATCAACAATAAGCTCATCACCCTTAAGAGCAACTTCACCTTTAAATTTCCCCATCAACGTATCATACTTGAACATATGTGCTACGTATTCTGATTTTGAATTACCAATATTAATCGCAACAACTTCTATATTGTTTTTTATTTTATCTTCTTTAATACAACGTAAAAAATTACGTCCAATTCTACCAAAACCATTAATTGCTATGCGCATCACCGAACTCCTATGACGTTCGTATGGTTCGACCCAGCTCACCACGAACGGATTTAAGAATCTATTTCCCCGTTCGCACTGAGCTCGTCGAAGTGAGCGAACGGTTAAACGTCAATCTAGCATACTACACGTAAGTTATGTATAATAACGACAATTTTAATAGTAATACATAAAAAAGGTTTTAAATGAAAATAAATCTTCTGTGCACAATCATCC
>DATAXH010000162.1:0-5342 GCA_036266775.1 Candidatus Babeliales bacterium
CATTTTTTTCATATATCAGTAAGCATTACGATATAAAAAACAGTGCAAAAGAGTTACATATTCCTAAAATTGAAAAACGTTTACCGACATATCTTACGCAAGAAGAAGTAACTCGAGTACTTGCTTGTTCAGAAAAAGATAGATCTCCATTGGGAGTGCGTAATTCGATGATGATTTATTTATTGTATGCATCGGGTATGCGCGTCAGTGAGCTTGTTAATATAAAAATATCTGATATTCATTTTGATACCAGCTTTATTTCTATTAACGGTAAAGGAGGAAAACAACGTATGATTCCTTTGCCTCAATCTGTTATGGCATTATTAAGTGCTTATCTTCAAACACACGTAGGAACATCTGCAGATGATATATTAAAAAATGCATGTTATGTGTTTCCTATCGTATATGGAAAAAAAGTGAAACCTATTTCTCGGCAATCTTGTTGGGCAATTTTAAAGAAAATATGTGAACAAGCCGGGATTAAACGAGTTATTTCGCCACATCAATTGCGTCATTCATTTGCAACGCATATGCTTGAAAAAGGTGTTGATTTACGTTCATTGCAAGTTTTACTGGGGCATGAAGAAATTACCACAGTGGAAGTATACACCCATGTTGAAACTTCACAATTAAGAAAAATATATGATAAAAAGCATCCAAGATCATAAGTTGATGTAACCATAAATTTATTTTTTTGTAACGTAGGTTTATACTGGAAAAATAGTTTGTTATAAGGGATTTTTATGAAAAATACATTTATCGTAGAACAAAAGCCATTGTTATCTATTTTGTCTTCCATGCAACCTATTTGCACGAAGCGTACAACACTTGATGCTACCACAACAATTTTATTTCAGGTAAGCCCTCGAGAATTGGTTTTAAAAAGTACGGATTTAGAAATCAGTTTACAAGCAAGTTATACGCTTAAAGAATGTGATATTATTGAGCCTCGCATGTTTTTGGTTTCAGGTCGTCGCCTTTTTGATTTGGTAAAGGAGCTCGAAGGTGATATTACGTGTATTGTTGATGATAATTCTTTAGTGGTAAAATCAGGTCTTGTTAATGTTGTACTTAATATTCAAGATGCTCACAATTTTCCTCCTTTTCCAGAGCGCATAGAAAATTTAATGCAATTAAGTGCACCGTTTTTTTTAGAGTTACTTAATAAAGTTGCTTTTTTAATTCCACAAAATAATGCGAACTCTTCTTTAAATGGTTTATTACTTGAAATATCTGATGCAGAACTAAAAATGACTGCAAGTGATGGTCATTGTCTTGCGCAAGTAAAAACTCCAAGTTATACCTTGGAAGAATCATCCAAATGGTTATTACCACGCAGAGCAGTTTTTGAAGTTAAAAAGATTTTAGAAAGCAGTACAGACAGTACGATTTTTCTTGGTTTATGCGGTAATCAACTTGTATTTTCTGGTGAAGCATTTAACTTTTTTTCAAAATTGTTGGTGGATGGATTTCCAGCTTATGCCGGCATTTTAGATAAAAATGGATTTGTTCCTGCACGCGTTGACCGTTCTCATTTCATTAAAACACTTCGTCGTTCATCATGTTTACTTTCTGGACAATTTATTGCAACATCATTTGCATTTGGTTCAGAAAAGCTGAAAGTTTCATTACATAATAAAGAAGTTGGTACGTTAGAAGAAGAAGTACCACTATTTGATTTTACCGGTTCTGACTGTGATATTCGTTTTTATGCTCCTTATTTATTAAATGGGTTACAAGTTTTTCCTGGGGAGCAGATTCAGTTTTATTTACAAGGTAAAGCAAAACCTATTATTTTTGATGCTCAAAATACAGCTGAAAGCAGTGAATACAGTATGTTTTATCTTGTGATGCCAGTAGCTCAGACGCATGAATAATCTTACCCCCCGTTCGTGCTGATAGTTCGATAAACTCACTAGTAAACGCTGCGCTTATCACTTTACGAGATTGTTCCAATCCGTTCGTGCTGAGCTTGTCGAAGCATAACGGAATCTTTTTAAAATAAAAAATTAATCTATGAAACCTTTTTATATGTATATGTTAGAATGTAGTGATGAGTCATATTATATTGGACATACAGATAATATTGAGAAGAGAATATCAGAACATGAACAATGTAAAGGCAGTAAATATACAAAAACAAGGCTGCCTGTAAAAGCCGTGTATGTTCAAGATTTTATGACAAGAGATGAGGCAATTAGTGCTGAACAACAAATCAAAGGTTGGTCAAGAAAAAAGAAGAAAGCACTTATTGATAATAATTGGGAAATGATTAAAAAGTTGTCTAATGAATAATATAAAGAAACCGTTATCCTTCGACAAGCTCAGGACGAACGGATTGTAACATGAATAATCAACTGCAAGTTGCGTCCATTTCTCTTAAAAATTTTCGCTGTTTTGACCAGGTTACCATAGATCTTAATAGTCGAATTGTTCTTATATATGGAGCAAATGGAACAGGAAAAACTTCTTTACTAGAAGCATTATATTATGGATGTTATTTACGTTCTTTTAGAACGCATCTTTCTCGTGATTTAATAGCTTTAGGTAAAGAATCTTTTTTTGTAAAATTTTCGATACATAATGGATCACAAGAAAATTGTGTTGATCATACCCTTCAAATAGGTTTTGCACACAATAAACGTTTAGTTAAAATTGATAACAAAACAACAGTATCCTATAAAGATCTTTTGAATTATTATCGGGTCATCAGTCTTACCGAAGATGATCTCAAATTAATACAAGATGGTCCTGAGGAACGGAGAGCATTTTTGGACCAAGCATTATTACTGCATGATGCAACCTATATAACTAAAATGCGCGAATATCGAGTTATTCTAGAAAATCGTAATGCACTTTTGCAACATGCTTCTATAGATCGAGAAGCTTATTTTATTTGGACAAAAAAGTTGTGGGAACATACCGCAATGATACAAGCTTTGCGCAAACAACTTTTATCAGAACTTGAAGTTCAAGTTAACCAAATGTTACATACCTATATTGATGAAAATCTTCTTGTATCTTTTGTGTATCAAGCTAAAAAGGGAAGCGATTGTCCATTTGACCGTTTTTGGCAAGAACATCATGGAGAGCTGCTGCGACAAGAGATGCACTTTAAACGTACCTGTTTTGGGGCTCATATTGATGACTTTGCCATTATTTTAGAGGGTAAAAAATCAAGGGCATATGCCTCCCGGGGACAACAAAAGATGATACTTTTACTCATCAAAATTGCCCAAATCAAACAACTTTCTCAAAAAAATGGGCCTTTAATTTTCCTTTTAGATGATTTTATGACTGATTTTGACCTTGAGCGGGGTAAGGCTTTATTAACAGCTTTGCTGGAGCTTAATTGTCAGCTATTTTTTACCTCTCCTCGTCCGGATAGCGCCTTGGAAAGCGCACTTAAAGCATATCAGAGCGATTTTAAAGTTATTTCTATGTGAATTTTGCCCCATTTGTATGTGCTTTTTTTGACAAATTAATCTTTTTTATATATATTAATTGATAATAAAAACCATTTTTTCCTTAATGTATCAGTATAAATTAATTAAAATTACTTTGACTTTTGTAATATAATGGTTATTCTTAATATTAATAATTACTTATAGATATCAGCAAAACTTAACTTAGGCTTCATTACTACTCTCCTTTTTTCCACCGCACTGATGTAACAATCAGTGCGGTGGTTTTTTTATAGCTTTTTTGGTATCTTTTTTTTATTGTTTTTATAAAAAAAGGATTTTTATGAAGTTTTCAAAAACAATCTCTTTCATTTTTTTGAGTTGTATTGCTTTTTTCGCTTACGCACATTTCGATACTTCTAATCTTCAAGATGATCATGAATTTTTGTTAACTGTTGTTATTATGGTTAAAAATGAAGCTGATGTTATTATTCCAACATTGCAACCATTTGTTGATGCGGGATTAACAAGTTTTTTGGTGTATGATACTGGTTCAACGGATGGTACGCAAACAGTGATACGTGAATATTTTAAAGAATATGGTTTACATCATGCATATATTGTAGAAGAACCATTTGTAGATTTTGCAACATCACGTAATCGAGCATTAGATTTAGCAGAAAAGATTTTTGTGCACAGTACTTTTGTAGTTATGCTTGATGCAGAATGGTATACGCATAATGTGACTGAACTCATTGATTATTGCAAAATACATAAAAATTATATTGCACCCAATTGTACAGGAAGTTGTTATTTAATGCGCCTTTTGACAGTGCAAGATAATATTAATAATTATACACCACGATTAATACGACAAGGTTATAATGTTCGTTATCGTGGTGTCGTGCATGAATCAATAGCTGATGCTGCAAGCGGAATGGTTCCAGATTCTGTCTATTTTGAATATAAACCACAAAAATATGGCCGAGAAAAATCAAAAGCGCGTTGTGCACGAGATTATGCTTTACTTAAAAAAAGCCTTGAAGATGATCCAACAAATATGCGCACGCCATTTTATCTTGCTCAAACATGTCAATTTATGGACGATTGGGAGCAAGCTATTTTTTATTATCAAAAAAGATTAGATATGGGAGAATTGAGCGAAGAAAAATATTTAGCAGCATATCGCATTGGTTGCGCAATTGAGCATATTATAGCTGAAGCATATAAAACGGGAATAGATCAACAATATACCGAAGAAGATGCGGTTTCTTATTATTTAAAAGCATTTAATATGTTACCTTATCGTGCAGAACCGTTATTTAGAATAGCATGTTATTATATTCGTCATAATCAACATGCTATTGCTTATTTATTTGCAATTCGTGCTGCACAATTGCCGTATCCATTAAAAAATTGTTTGTTTGTAGAAAATGGAATATATGATTATTTGCGTTATGATATTTTAGGACAATGTGCTTTATATGTTGGAGAATATGCAATAGGTAAAGCTGCAGTGTTGCAAGCATTGCAAAGAGATCCTGAAAATAAGCATCTGTATCATAATTTATCGCTTTATGAACATTATCTAGCGTAATAAAAAATACTCTTTATTTTTATATTTCATCTCAATTCTTTTTTTTAAAAAATTATTGTTATTAATCAAAAAAGTGAGTTCAACAAAAAAATGATTGCTGAGTCAATGATATTTTTGTTTAACTTGATTAATCAAATAATAATCTATGATTTAAAAAAAAGGATTTTTATGATTAAAATGCGTTATTTTCATTTCTTTTCATTATTTTTATTGTTTTTATTAGCGACAAGATCATTGCAAGTCTCCGCTCAACAAGAAAATATACGTATTGATATATCCAATTTAGCTGATCGTATTGTAATAGAAAATTCTGATGAGCTATATATTTATCTGGGTAAAGA
>DATAXH010000163.1:0-1721 GCA_036266775.1 Candidatus Babeliales bacterium
CACCATCCATTATATTGGGATGGTTCTTTAACAACTATTCAAACTTTTTTAGATAAAAAAACAACAGTACAGGACATCATTCATATCATCAAACAAACTATAAAACAAAACAAACAATTCATTCTTCAAAATAAATCAAAACGTTACCAAATAGATGGTATTATTAAAAATATCAAATATACTGTAGGCTTCGAACGTGGAAGAGTAGGTCAATTTTTTATTCCAATCAACCAATCAATCTGAAAGATATACATAATAATGTTCATAATTAAATCATACATTAAGTATCCAAACAGACCAATTTACGATTTAAAAAAAGTTGAGGAAAATCCTTTATATTATTTTATCGATATTAATAATGCAAAAGAAATTTTAGAAATAAAAAATGATCTCGATTTATATTACATATATGGTGTTTTACACCTAACCTATAATGAGCAAGTCATTATTCCTTTCACCTATTATGATTTAATTGACCAACTATGGGCCTATTTTTTAAATATGATAGAGGAATTTTTACAAAAAAATTTTTCTGAAATGTATTTTCCTGATCAACCATTACCAATGTCCATGAATAACATCTCTAATGATTACATACTTTTTTCAATAAATTTTATTCAATGGAAATTACCAAAATATGAATTTTTCAATGCCTTATTAACTGGAGCAAAAGATTTTTTTGAAAAAATGATCTTATTAATTGAAGAAGAAAAAGAATATTCCATTTATGAATTAAATAAAATTAAAAAATTAGAGCCAAAAATTAAGGCCTTAAAAAAATAAACTTTTGTTAAGATTCACGATATTGTCAAATGACAATCAAGAAATTCACAAACACATGTTGCAATTATATCTTGTGCTTGTGCCCCATCAATTAACCATTGTTGTATCACAGGATCAGGAGTAAAAGCATAATCAGTAAATGTATCATGCACAATACCATCAACAGTCACCACTTTTATGTTTGGCGATGCGGCAATAAATGTATTCAAAGATGGCAACCACATTTTATTAAAATAATACCTCCAAAAAAATGCTAGATAATTAGGAACTTTACCCAGTGAAGTAATTTGTCTTGGCACAACGGATGAACCAAAAATACATAATATTGGCTTATCAATTGGTATATGAGCATTTTCACCGTACAATGGGCCATCAAGATTAATGGCTATTTTAACACGATTATCTCTGCGACACAGTTGCAATGCCGTTGCGCCACCCAATGAATGGCCAATTATTGCAACATCTGAAATAGTAAACAAACGCTCACATTCATTAAGTGCACACATCATATCAGTAACCCACCATTCGACTTCTGCATCAAAAGAACGCCTACTGTGTAAAAAATTATACTGCGCAACTCTCCCATCCGGAAACTGAACTGTTTTCCCTGCATATGTATGTGAAACACTTGCAACAATATAACCACGCTGAGCGATGGCCTGACACAAATATGTATACGTCATACCATTGTATGTTTTACCTAATCCATGTGAAAAAAGCACTAAAGGATATCGCTGTTTTTCTTGAGCATGTGGAAACCAAACATGCATCATCAGTTCACGAAAAGGATGTGCAGCATCATGCGGATATATTTCTTGACGAGATTCATCTACAAGATGATATTCAAAAAAAAATGGTGCTGAAAAAATTTCAACACCATAAAAAATATTACTTATAATAACAGTTATAAAAAAGAATTGTGCATTCAAATCTGACCT
>DATAXH010000164.1:0-3072 GCA_036266775.1 Candidatus Babeliales bacterium
AATAGTAAGACGTTTCGTATCAAAACTTTGTAATTCGCCATTTTCAATGGCATCTAATAATCTATCAAGCGCATCATTAATTTGATCAAATGTATATGCTGAAAGCTTTGTATATTGTTGTTCAACAATATGTTCAGCATATGCCAAAGCTTCTACAACAGAATCTTCTAACGCGATTGCATTTCCCTCTGCAATGTGTTTCTGCAACTGCCAAAGAACGGAATTTTTATTATTATCCCATGAACTTATTTCTGCTACGATGTGCGCTAAATCACTTCGGTCTGTGCTGAGATCAAGATAAGATTCATCACAAAATAGTTGTAATGATGAAAAAAACAGACAAGAAAAAAAAACTAAAAAATGTTGCTTATTCATGAAAAACCCTTCTTTTATTATGAAAAAACTGATTACTTTTCTCGTAACAAAAGAAGGGATATCAAATCAATAAAACAAAAACATTATCTCAAACAGTTTTTACATTTTTCCATCATGCACATCAACACCTAACATTTTTAATTGATCGCGTAATTCATCTGCGCGTGCCCAATTTTTTTCACGTCGCGCTTTATTGCGCTCCACAATAAGTTCTTCTATTTCAGGTGTTAATGCAACACTGTTTTCTGGTAATGGTTGTAAGGTTAAACCAAGTATATTAACCAATATATTTTTTACTGCAGCCAATTCATGTTTATTATTTGCAATATCAACGCTATGCTCAAAAATAACTCCAAATAAGCCTGGCGTATTAAGGTCATCTTGTAAAAAAGTTTTTATTCGATCGGACAAGTCTGACTGATAAGTTGCATCCGACTTCCCCCAGGCTTCCTCTTTCGCTGAAGCTACAAAGGACAGGTCGTCGGACAAGTCACCTGCAAATAAACGAATTAATTTTTCATAACTTTTTTGTGCACTCGTCAAACCTTCAAAAGAAAATTCAATCGGCATACGATAATGATGTATTAAAAAATAATAACGAAGAACCATGGGATCAAAATGTTTATAAATATCACGCAGCACAAAAAAATTACCTAATGATTTCGACATTTTTTCTTTATTACTATTTACCATACCATTGTGTATCCACATACGTGAAAACGGTGCACCTAATAAACTTTCTGATTGTGCAATTTCATTCTCATGATGCGGAAATATTAAGTCAAGACCTCCTCCATGAATATCAATATGTTCACCCAAATTAAGATATGCAAGTACTGAACATTCAATATGCCAACCAGGGCGCCCATAACCCCACGGACTTTTCCAAAATTCTCCTTCAGGTTCACCTTTCCATAGAGCAAAATCTAAAGGATGCCTTTTTTTATCACATGCCTCATGACGAACACCGACATATAAATCTTCTATTTTTTGTTTTGATAATTTTCCATAACTTGGAAATTTTTCAATCAAAAAATAAACATCACTATCTGATTGATATGCGTAACCTTGCGTAATAAGGTTTTGAATAAATTCTATAATTTGGGGAATATTTTCAGTAACGCGAGGTTCATGATTAGGGGGTACACAATTAAGTTTGGCAATATCTTGATGAAAATTGGCAATATAACGATCAGCAATTTCATGGAATCGTAAGCGATCTCCAAACTCTTTTTCTGCACGATGCATTGTTTTATCATCAATATCAGTGAAATTTCTACAATAGTTAACTTCATGACCAAAAAAACGAAGCATGCGTAACAAAAGATCAAAAGCAACATAACATCTACCATGACCAATATGAGCATCATCATAGGGCGTTACGCCACAAACATACATCTTTACGGGTTTGCTCGTCGCAAACTTTTCTTTTTTTCCACTCAAGGTATTGGTAAATTGCATAATATCTTCTCTTTAAATTTTTAACCTTTTTTTTCTTATTATAGCATAGCTTTTACCTTTATTTAAGGCCGTAAAAACTTATCCTTCCCACCGCTCGTCCTGAGTGTTTTTGCGAAGCAAAAATGTATCGAAGGGTTAAGCAGAAAACAATAATTCTAAATCTTTTTTATATCGCACCCTTCGATACATTTTACTGCGTTATACTACGTAAAACACTCAGGGCGAGCGGTGGGAAATAATCAATTTTTTTAATTTTCTATAAACTTTAATAATAATGAAACAATGATCCACCTAGTAAAAAATTAAAAAATGAGTAGTATATTTCAGTAATTCTTCATAATTATTGTGTCACTTAAAAAAGTAATGATGGGCAGCGGGATTATCTATGATTCAAAAAGCAAAAAAAGGGTTTCGAATATATTATGTTACGCTACTCACTCTCTTTTTTTTGAGTAGCATTATATCTCTTAAAGCGGAGGATGGAGACCTTATAGAAGATAACGACGAACAATCTGAACAAACAACCTCTCCACAATCACCATTTCAATATCGTATTAATAACATTATTGTCCATGGCAATAATTACACTGCAACTGATGCGATTATAAATAATGTTCCCTACAAAGTTGGAGAACTATTTGATCCGCGTAAAACAAGAACACTCATCCATAATCTGTATTACAAACTCAAAAAATTCCGTACCATCAAAGTTATGGTAGAACCTCTTGAAAACGGTTATATGAACTTGCATGTTATCGTTGAAGAAAAATATCCACTCAAAGAAATTCAATTTATCGGTAATAAAAAAGTATCTGAAAAAGAGATCAACAAAAAAATCAATCTTGAAGAAATAACTGCTATTGATCCGGAAGAACTTAAAATAGTCGCTAACAAAATCAAAGAATTATATCTAGAAAAAGGATATCATCAAACGGATATAGAAACCGAAACAATACTTGATGATAATAATCGTGCCACCGCCATTCTGACAGTTCATGAAGGAATAGCTTCAACCGTCAAACAAATTCATTTTATCGGTAATAATAGCATCGATAGCAAAACGTTACGTGCAGTTGCACTGACTAAAGAAGATTGGTTATTAGGATTCTTAGATAAATCGGGCAATTATCATCCCGACCGTCTTGAAGGGGATAAACATTTTATCGAACAATATTATCAAAACTGCGGTTTTTTACATGCCAAAGTTGTTGATATTATTATTGATATAGATCCAGA
>DATAXH010000165.1:0-3662 GCA_036266775.1 Candidatus Babeliales bacterium
AAAAATGAACAAGAAACGACTCATCTTACAAAAAGAAGAATTATAGAGATACAACCAGGAGAAGAAATCAGCACTAAATTCAAACCAAATGAAACAATAGATATTACGTATGTCTTGCCGCCCCATCGAAACCATCAAAACTATAATTCAGAATGCTGTTGTATAATACAATGAAAGTAAACCTGACATACACCATCTTCATTGCCGCAGCATTCAGTTCCTTGCAAATACATACAATGGAAAACCAACAATTGATATTAATTCAACAAGAACTGTACAAATCTTCATATGAATCACTCAAAAAAAACAAAAATAAAACCGTTCAAAAATTTACTACCAAAAATAGTGATAGAGAATTAGAGCAAGAATATATGAGTATACTCATTGATGAAGAATCTTCTGATACTGATATACAAAGTATCTCTTCAAAACTTCTTCCACCAAAAACAACACAACCCAATAATATATCATTTTTGAATTACCAAGAAAAAGCTGGAACAGTATGCGATAGGTATTATATCTGTGAAATCATGATTGCGGCAATTATCCTATGTGGTCTTGCTCTGCCATATGTCATAATAGCAGCAAGTCCAGTAAGTAATCGCAGTGCATAAAAACTACTCAATTATCTAAAATCACTCCAAGGATTTTAATGAAAAATAACACAAAATCTATAATAATTGTTTTCAGCGCAATAACTATTACCTTCCAAATCTGTGCTATGGAAGCTACCCAACAACTCATATTATCTCAACAACGTTATTATCAAGCTTTATCAAAAAAAGAACATCCTTATAAAAATCAAATTTTACCTGATGATATTTTTGATAAAATAATCGCTTACTCTTCTCGGGAAGTACGTAAAAATCTCAAAGAAGTTTGCACACAATTAGCATACTTAACATCAATTAATAGACTTGATAAATTTATCATACATGATTTTGTTATTGGCGATAAAAAAGAAAGAACTATATTTTTTGAAAAGCTCATTAAAACAAATAATCCTGATCTCATCACATCAATCATTACGCATGCAAAAAAAGAAGCTGTTGCTCAAAAATATTTTATACCTGATACCGTATTCATCTCCATTGATCCAGAAGAAAAAAAGCATCAAAAAGAAATACAAAAACAACAAAAAAAAGAATATACCAAAAATATATATCTAACACCTTTGTTGGAAGAAGCTATTAAACAACATAATGATACAATGATAAAGAGATTAGAAACAGAAAACATAGATCAAAACATAATAAGAAAACATAGAGAAGGAAGAACGATAACAAAATTTGCTATATCAATAGTTGCTGTTGTCCTAACATCCGTGGTAGGCGGTGCTATAGCTTTTAGCTACATACAAAGTCACTGTACCTACAACTTTTATGGATGTACTATACCTTGTGGCCAGAACGCCTGTTGCGAATACCAGAATGGAAATTTTACACCTTGTTAATAAAATCATTTTACCAACCGCGCACTTTATTTAAAATCACCAACTCTTCTTCAACTGACAGTTCAGGAAGTTCCAGCAAAAGTGGTATGTGTTGCAATTGTGGAAGTTGTGCAAAATGTTTCAGCGCATCTTCACCAATATTTCCCTGACCAAGAATAGCATGCCGATCAATACATGAACCTAACTTTTCTGTTGTATCATTCAAGTGAATCAATTTAATACGCTCAATACCAATCGTTTTTTCTAATAAATCAATAAAAACACCTTGACCTGCAATAGTTGCAACATCATATCCAAATGAATAGGCATGCGCGGTGTCAATACAAAAACCGATGCGTTCTGGACGATCAATTTTTTCAAACAACTGTTGAAAATCTGTGATATCACTCCCAACTGCCAAATTTGCATGACACGTATTTTCCAATAATATCGTGATATCACGTTCTTGTTTGCAAAGATTATTCAGTGCACGAGCCAATGCATCAATTCCTGCACTTCTGTGCACTGCTCCATTTGCAGTTCCTGCATGCAACACAAAATGTGTAAATTCAAGACGCTTGGCAAACGTAACTTCTTTTCGCAATTGAGCATAACCATTATTACCTAAACTCGCCAAATTAACCCAATATGATACATGACAATATAAATCATCGAATTGTGCACGGCGAATTTTTAAAAATGTATTAATTTCAGCATCAGATGCATAAATCAGTTTTCCCGTTTCTTTGGGCACAAAAAAACATTGGAAAAAAGGAAGATCTAATGCTTCCGTCCTTTCCAACAGTTCACATAATGATGAGCGCATACGAATATGTGCACCGAGTCTATTTTTCATAATTTTTATACTATTTTGATTCTCCCCACCGCTCGTCCTGAGTGTTTTTTGTCTTCAAAAAATGTATCGAAGGATGCAATATAACAATAACTTTCTCTTGTCGCACCCTTCGATACATTTTACTACGTTACACTTCGTAAAACACTCAGGGCGAGCGGCGAGTAATAACTAACTCTTTTGTACTACTTCAGCTGTTCTCTTAAAAATTTCTCATCCAAAAAGTGAGATAAAACTGCAATAAAATCTTCTATAATATGTTGCAAATCTTGCTGTGTATTCGCTTCAAAACGGATAGAAAGTACCGGTTGCGTATTAGAGGCACGCACCAATCCCCATCCATAATCAGTAATAACTTTAACACCATCAATGGTGATAAGTTTTACATTTTTTTGTTGCGCAAACAGATCTTTAACACCTTCAACTACGTTATTTTTTTTGTCTTCAGCGCATGGAATTCTAAATTCTGATGAACTAACTTTATGTGGAAACACCTTCAAAAGTTCCGTCAAAGTTTTTTGTGATTGAATAAGCAATTCAATCAATCTAAACATTGCATACACACCATCATCATACCCAAAATGCCGATCCCTAAAAAAGAAGTGGCAACTTGTTTCGCCACCAAGCATGGCATTGTTTTTTTGCATGCTTTCTTCAATAATTGAATGGCCAACGGGTGTTACAACAGTTTGTGCGCCCCATTTTTCTAACAGTTCAGTCAAGCCAGACGAACATACAATGTTATACACGACCGTCATGCCTGGATGCTCTTTGATCATTGGTTCTGCGAACAGTGCAATTAATTTATCACCCGGCACCAATTCACCTTCTTGTGTCATTGCTCCCATACGATCAGCATCACCATCAAAACCAATTCCAACAGTTGCGTCACTGCTTTGCAATGCGTGTAATACATGTTGCATATTTTTAATATGCGTTGGATCAGCTTCATGATTGGGGAATGTGCCATCAACTTCTGCGCATAACAGTTGCATACTGTTCCATCCCATTTTTTCAATAATATCAGGTATTACTACACCTGCCGCACCATTACCACAATCAATAACTCCAGCTATCGCGGCATGTTTAAGATGGGCAAATTCATCCACATGCCATGCAATATAATCATCTTTGATAATATGCTCACGATATGTACCTTTGTGCGCAGCATCAATATGCTTGCCTGCATAATATATTTTTGCTAATTCTTTAATTTGTTTGCCCCACAATGAATGCGTTCCCAACAATATTTTTAAACCATTATATTCTTTGGGATTATGAGATGCTGTTACCATCACCGCCGCATCAACTGGCATCGTGTGTGTTGTAAAATAAATCATGGGAGATGAACACACTCCCACAAATACAACATCCATA
>DATAXH010000166.1:0-8809 GCA_036266775.1 Candidatus Babeliales bacterium
TTAATGCTATAAAAATATCACGAGGTCTTTTGAGTTCACGTGCGGGTTTATCAAAACAGGCTGAAATATTGACTAAAATAATCAACGATATGATCGCGGTGCAAAAAACATTGACGATGAAAAGTTCTTCTATTGCAAAAAACGAAGCGCAAAAAATATTAAAAAATAGTGCTCTTTTTATTGAAACAACAGCAGTGAAAGCACGAAAAGATGTTAATGCTGCATTGTAGTTTTGCAAAATAAAAACATCACAAACAAAAAACCTTCTGAAAAAAAACAGAAGGTTTTTTGTTATATTTCATGATATATGTTATTTCATTTGAGTTATTTGTGAGGACGAAACGTTGTTTTTTAATGGTAAGCCTGATTTTGTTTTGCCCATAAGACCTAATAATGGACCTGTTTGTGGATAAAGAGCAGGAGTTTTGCTGAGATCAATTGATAGATATTTTGTTTTTCCTGGAGCATTAATGCTAAATCGAGCAATGAGTTTGTTCTGTTTTAATAACTCAATCAACAGTCTACTATTCATATCAATGACTCGAGAACCTGAATTCCATTGTGAATCTGCAGCTGGGTAAGCGGTAGCTATAGTTTTTTGACCAGAACTGCTTAGATCGATAATATTGACCTGGATGCTTTCATTATTTTTGTTGTACAATTCAATAACAGGGTCAAATGATCCTGTAGGAGCACTTGAAGCTGATACTGATGATGCGCCGAAAAATGCGACAGCAGATAAAATCGATACGAATATGTTTTTTGTGTTTTTCATGATGAACTCTCCTTTTTATAAAAAGACAATTAATAATATTGACATCTTTAGTGTGCCATATATCAAATTCAGATTGCAATAATTTATGGATAAAAAACAGAAAAAACCGTTCTAGAGCTTATTTCAGGAACGGTTTTTGGGGATAAGTTTATGCTTTAAGGAATGGATTTGGGTCATTTTGGACGATTGATTTCAGATCAGTGATAGATTTCTGAGCGTTGTCCGCGACTGTCCCTTTAGGGGTATGAGTTAAGATATCGGTACTGTCTTCCAGCTCAAGCTTTTTCATCTTTTTTGGGGTAGCTTTTCTGTAAGAGATATCATTTTGAGGTAACGTTTCATCTTTTGCTACAAATTTATCTATTGCTCGTTCTGAGTTTAATTCTCCGGTAAAGAACCAACGGGTAATTGGGTCTTTGAGTGAATCAAACAAATTTCCTCGAGATTGTTCTTTTGCAATATTCACATAATCTTGGGTGTAATCATTAGCACCAGCGTGGAGCCGAGGTTCAATAATAGTTGGTGAAATAAATACCGTTAAATTGTTTTTTATGGTCTCAGTACTCTTACCTTTAAAAAACCATCCAAGTATTGGAATTTTTCCTAATAATGGAACTTCTCTAATATTAGTAGCGTTAAGGGTTCTAATAAGGCCCCCAAGAGCAAAAACACCACCACTTTTGACGTACGCATTGGTTTCAACTTTTCGGATGTTCATCGTATTATTACCTGCATTAACATCAGATGTAGCGGGAGCAACATATTCATTGATAGTAACAAGCACTTGTAAATTAACTGAGCTTGCGCTACTGATACGTGGTGTAAGTTTGACGGTAAGATTAGCAGAAATTGGTTTATATTGAATTGTTGTTGCACCACCATAGTTAACACTAGAAATATCTTTGACTTTATCAACAAGCCAACGTGTTTGACCAATAGATACCATTGCTTCTTTATTGTTGCGTGCCATGACGTGCGGATGAGATAATATTTTTGATGTTGTAAAATTTTGTAAAATTTCCCATACACTCCATGTTCTTCCATCATTATCATTTAATGAAAGCATGGTAGTTCCTGCCTCCGCAAAATCGGTTAAATTTTTCGTAGCACCACTTGAAGGATTGGCAAGTATTCCATTATTATCGTAAGCATTTTTTAAAAGATTTGAATCAATGGTTGTTTCAGGAGTTGCAGGTAATTCACTTGGTATTGGTTGACCAAGGATAGCTGATTGAAATGCCATATCGTCAGGAATTGGAACTTTGTCCGGAACGCGCGTCATAGCAGCTAATGTTCGCGCATCATCAACGGTTAAATCCACAATCAATACTTCAATAAGAACTTGGCGTTGTGGTGTATCAAGTTCTTCAATAAGTTTTTTAATCTGTTTCCAGTCATCATTACGAGCAGCAACAATTAAATTATTACCGCCATAAAATGTAAAACGTTCTTGTTTTTCGCTATTTGCTGAGTCAGCACCTTTATCAACGGGATAATCTGTGGAGATGATCACTTTATCAAAAAATCTTTCAATGCCTCCAGCTTTTGTTTCTCCTGAGGATGCTTGTGATGGTCCCCCAGCTTTTTCTCCTTGCACGATGCGTTCTATCACTGGTGCAAGTGTTGTGGCGTCAAGATATTGTAAGTGATACACATGCAGAATTGATTTTCCTGAATCAGGTGCAACATCGATATGATTTTTAATAAAATCTTTTAATCGTTCGACAGCTTGAGGGCGTCCAAGAATAATCAATTTATTTAAACGTGGTTCAGGAATTATTTTGGTGAATCCAGAAAAATAAGGAATTTCTTTTGTTTTTTTAACATCAAGACGGTAAGGGTTACCGTTTTCTGGTTTAATAAGTTGCTCATTAATAAGTTGTGCAACAATAGTTGCAGATGTGTGGCGGAGTGAAATGATATCAATTTTTTCTTGGAAATTAACTTGATCAAGCTCTATAACAATTTTCATTACTGCACGAATATCATTTGCTTTTCCAACAAGCAATAAACTATTAGTTGTTGAATCACCTTTAAATAATGCATTTTCAGGTAAAATATCTTTTAAAATTCCATTGATCTCATTTTCTGGCTGATCTGAAATTTTGATGTTGGTAAGATAATAAAGATAACGAATGGGTTGATCTGTATTAGGTAAATCATCAGGATGAACTCCGATATATGTTGGTAATGGTTCGCGTGATATCTCTTTACTATTGCGAACAATTCTGATGGTAGAACCTTCTGGAACAATAAAAAATCCTGCAATATCCAAATATGTTATAAGAATATCCCAAGCTTGTGAAACAGTTATTTTTTTATCCATATGCCGAGTGATTTTTATATTGAGAATATCACCAGGAGGAAATATAACATTCAGCTTTTTTAATGCCGCCAACTTATTAATAATATTGATAATATCTTCATTTTCGTAATTAAAACTGAAATCAGGCAATTCAGGTAGATTTTCGGTAGGAACTTGAGTAACGTTATCTATGAGATTTTCGGTAGGAACTTCAGTAACGCTATTGATGAAATCAGTTTCATCACAATACACCGTTGTGCATAAACTAAGAGCGAATACCAATAATAAACTTCCTGAGATAGGAAATTTTTTTGAAAAAAAGTTAATGGGTAAATTTTTTATTATCATGTACCTTGCCCTCTAGGTAGCAGTAGTTTCTATTTTTGGTAATAATGTTGAAATTGTAAGATTTACTTCAATTGTTCTTGGTTTCTTTTTTGATTGTGTAATTTCAAGCCGATTAGTTGCTATGCGAGAATTTTGTTCAATTTCTTGTAATAGTTCGGTCAGTTCTCTCATAGACATATCTTCAAATTTTGCATTTAATTCGCTTCTTCGGTAATTTTCTTCAAGATCTGCAGTAGATGTTTCTTCTGCAATTTCTTTATCCCTGAGATTTAGTTTAATCAAAAGATTTTTAAAGTACCCGCCAATTTTAAAATCCATATCTTTTGCAAGTGTTTCTTCTACCATAGATCGTTGTTGTTGCACAGCAGAAGACTTTTCTAAAATAGTTAAAACTTCTTCACGTGAACTATTGATGTTTTTTATTTTTCGTTGCAATGCACCCACTGAGCGATAATAATAAAAAATAATAAGTACGCAAAGAACCACACATCCAGAGATATATCCAATCATATAATAGGAGAATGTTTTTGAATCTGTTTTGTTAATAAAATTTTTTATTGGTTCAAGAAACGTCATGAGAGTTCCTCACTTTTTACTAACGGTATCTTCAAAGTAAATTGGGGAGTTTCAGGTGATTCAAATGGTTTAAACAGTTTTGATTGTGATAGTTCACGTCCAAGAACTTTAAGCGCGTCATGATCTTTAACTTCAGCTTTTATGGTTAATGTATCTTCATCAATCGTAAGTTGTTCAATGTTAAAACCAGTACTTTTTTTATCAATTTTATCAACCAGTTCACGTAAGTATTGTAAAAAAGATGCACGTGATTGTTGAGAAAAAGCAAACCATCTTTTTTTCTGTTCTTCCACTTCTTGTTCTGCTTCATCAATTGCATCACCGAGATTGGTTTCCCCTTCCAATGTTGTAAAGGTAGATGTAAGCGCTGCGAGAGATTCTTGTTCTGAAGATTTTATTTCTTTGTTGAGTTTACTTGTTTGTAAAGAATAATGCGTAATAAGTGTTGTAAATAGTCCTATCGTAAGAGTAATAAGAACAATGAACTGTTTAAGTAACAATGAACTGTCAGAAGACTTAAACTCTTTTTGAACCAAATTGTAATCAACCGTAGTTGGAAGCGGTAAGGAAGCACTGACGCTGATAACATTAATCGGAGTTATAAGGTTAATATTTTTAATTGTGAGTGCTGCAGTTTGGTTGATATATTCAGGATTAAAAAGTTCACAAGGTATTTCACTTTTTTGTCCAAGAAATGGAATAAGTCCTTTGATAAGCGCCCCTTTTCCAAGAAAAATAATTTTGGCGATTGGTTGTTGATTAAGTAATTGTCGAGAAAATGCATTTAATGTAAAATCTATGGAATTCCACCAATCTGAAATAGTTTTTTCTATCGCAGCAGAATATTCAGGACTGTCGTTTGTTTCAAGTCCAAATCGTAAAAGATGATCAATGATTTCTTGGGGGTTTTTATTAAGATCTTGAGCAATTTGTTTTGTGAGAGCGATAATACCTTTGGGGAGTGTACGCACGGTTTTTAACTGCCCATTGATCATGAGAATAATATTTGTTGTATAGGAAGTGATATAAATAAGTATGGTGCCACCCTGCAATTGCTTATAAGCATCCATATTTTGATAAAGACCATACAAAGAAATAATATCGACTGTGATAACATCTGGTTTAAGGCCAACTGCTTCAAAGAGTTGCAGATGTTGCGTGATTTGTTGTTTTTGAACAGCAGTAATAATAATTTCTGAGCTTTTTTCTTCAGGGATTTCTCGAGTGATAACAAAATCAATAACCGCATCTCGTAATGAAAATGGTAAAAGCGGTTCTATTTCAAATCCTACCACCATGCTAATTTTTTCCCGTGAACTGAACGGTAATTTAAGTTCTTTAAATACAGCAACAGAGCTTGGTAATACAGTATGTATTTCATCATATTTACCAATTTTAGAAAAAATAGATTGTAATGCAGGAGAAGTTTTTTCAAGATTTTCTTCGGATATTTCTTCTGGTATATTTTCTTCAATCACTTGTTCTATCGTGCTTGTATTCCCCGCAATACGCGTTTTTGTTGCGATAATATTTGTTTTGTTGATTTCAATACCAACAACTGTTTTTGAAAATAGATAATATGACTTTATTTTTTCTGGTAAAAAAATATCTTTAATTAATTGGCTCATATGCTGCTTCCTTTATCATTCAAAAAGTCTGAAAGAGCCAGTTGGGTTCTTTTTTTACGATGCATTTTTTCTATAAGAGAATTTTTTTGTGTTATAGAAACTTCTTGTTGTACAGGAACCTCTTCTGTTGCTACCTGATCTTCAGATTGAAGCAGCGCTTCAGCTTGAGCAGCTTTTTCTATTTCTTGTTGTTTTTGGTGACGTTCAAAAATTAACCCTTCAACCTGTCCCTGTGCACGTAAAGCTTTATCACGGAAGAATAAACGATCAATTGGATCTTGTTGGCATGTTACGTAATCCATAGCATCAACCGTTGCTTGATAATCTCCAATGTAATCACGGTTATATTCTTTCATTTCTTCACCTTGCAGCGATTCGATAATACGTGCTGAAATCAGCACAAGAAGACTGTTTTTGGTAACGGTTTTTCTTTTATTTTTAAAGAACCATCCAAGAATTGGAATATCGCCTAATATCGGCACTTTGCTTTCTATAACCTGTGTATTATTTCTGATCAAACCACCAAGAGCAAGCACTTCTTTGTTGGCAACAATTGCATTGGTATAAATCTCTCTCGTGTTTTGTGTTGCATCATTTTGATTGGTAAGATCAGTAAATTCATTATTAGTGATTTTTATAGCAAGTCCAATCATACCATCAGAATTGATATGAGGAGTAATAGTGACTTCTAATTTTGCATCATCAGCATCAAATGCGTCTTGATTAGTTCCTCCAGCAACAACCTGTGCTGTTACGATACGGCGTTCTTCACCAATTGCAACAGTTGATTTCGCATTATTTGTTGCAAGAATGAATGGATTTGAAACAACTTCAGCATCAACAATGGTTTGCAATGCTTGGAAAATACCCCATACACCAAATGCATCTTGACCAAGTGTCAGTAGTGCAGTTCCAGGAACTGCACCCGTTACCAAATTAACAAGATTACCAAGTAAACGATTTGTTCCGGTGGTAGGATCAGGATTAGCGACGATTCCTGAAGTTCCATACAATCCTGAAGTTTGGAATTTAATATTATTACCAAGCAATCCATTTGGTCCTGGTTCTTTACTTCTGATTTGTGCACCAAGACTTTTGATATCAGTAAGATCAATAGTTGCAATAAGAACTTCAATGGCTGCTTGTGGTTGTCGGGCATCAAGTTGTGCAATTACTTTTTGTGCTTTGAGATAATCTTCATAATGACCTTTGATGATCAGTTTATTTGTTTCTTTTTCAGCAATAAATTGCATTGGTCCCATGTATTGATCACCACCGCGCACACCACCAAATTTTCCGGCTTCTGTTTCTTGACCAAATCCAGTTACTTTGGTCATAATATCCGCGATAGTTTCTGCATCAGCATATTTGAGTTGATATGTGTAGAGTGGCGAATACGCTTGATCAAGTTCAACATCAATATATTTCATGATGAACTGTTCAATTTTTTTAATTGAGTTACTTGCGCCAAGTAAAATAAGTGTATTCGTGCGAGGATCCGCAATAATACGAGTATTTTCAGGAAAAAAGAGCGAGGTAGGTTGTTTTTTAGTAAAGAATCGTGATTGTGGTTCTTCTTTAGGGAGCAATTCTTTATATAAATCTTGTACTGCTTTGGCATCAGCATTGCGTAATTTAAGAATAGACATTGATTCTGGAGTGCTCACTTTATCAAGTTCTTTAACAATAGCCATGAGCATTTTGATATTGTAAGATTTATCGGTGAGAACAAAACCTTTATGCTCTTTGAGTTCAATAAGACCTTGAGAACTACTGCTTCTAAGGGGGTTTATGATACCCATGATTGTATCTGTTGATGCATTTTCTAAAAAATAAACATAACGAATAAGTTCATCATTATCAGGCAATAATGCAGAATCAATACCAATAAATGTTGGAAGCGCTGCTTTGCGCGCAGATTCTATAGTAGAAATACGGAAAAATTTTGGATCTGCTTGAGGAATAATCGCAAAACCAGCAAGATCAAGGAATGTAACAAAAAGATTCCATGTTTCTTTTTTTGAAAGAAGCTGATTGGTTTTAAATGATATTTTATTGCCTTTGAGCGCTTTTTTACCTTGTGGCAGAGGATTCAATGCATCATCAGTGAGAAAAATAATTTCAAAAATGTCTTCAATTTGTTGGGCGAAGTTTTCAAGCCCTGCATTTTCAAAATTAAGATCTATATCATCTTCTATATCTTCATCATGAATAGGTGCAGGAGGTATTTCCACTGGTTTAGTTGTCATATCTATGGCAGTAGGTTTTTTTGGTTCAGTGAATGGATCAGTATATTGATGCATATGTGCTTTGGCGGAATCTTCTATACGTTCCTGTAGTTTTGGTAAGCCCGGAGTTGTTGGTATTGTAGTTGCCTGCATCATTTTATCATGATTATTGTCTTGTTCTTGTTGATACGCCTCAACGTTCATATGCGTCTTGACACGTTTATTTACAATATGTTTTTTTCCTGATTTTTTTTGACGCCGTGGGCGTTTTCTTCCTGCTGTTGCGATATTCGCAATAGAGAGTAGAAAAAGAAAGCAGATATGTATGGTACGTTTATTCATAATTTTTACTCAATTCAACTGCCACTATGCATTAAAGGGCCACCTTTTTGAAACATCATGTGATGGTCTGCTTTTTTTATTTTATCTATAGTTGGAGCAAATGCATAATGTTGTTGTTTAATTGTTTCATTTTTTTTGGGAGAGAGAAAAGATGCCTGTTTTTCTTCTGTATTGTTTTCTTTTTCTGTTGTAGTGAAATCTTCTAATGTATACATAATAGTTACATCTTTATTTTTACGAATCAGTTGTATAGTTATCGTATTGCCCGGTTTTAATGAAGTTACATTTTTGTAAATTGCAAGACGTTCTTCGGTTGTCTGGGCAGGAATATTATTAATGGATGTAATGATATCTCCATTCTGTAATCCAATGAGGTTTCCAAATGGTGATTTAGTTAAATTTCCAATTCGAAGGCCTAAACTTTTACCTTGTTGATATGCAGTTGTTGCATTGAGTAGATCAATACATTCAGTTAAATTTTTAATATGTTCAACAAATGCTTTTGGATTAATAAGATAGCTATGAGGACCTGTTTTCTTTACAACGGTTTCCCATTCATGAGAGAGAGCATATGCAGGATCAATTTTTGTATCTTGTTCACGCAGAT
>DATAXH010000167.1:0-3558 GCA_036266775.1 Candidatus Babeliales bacterium
ATGGGTTGGAACATATAAAGGAATGTATACGCAAGGTGGTGCGCGTGGCGTTGGTATTGCAACAACACAAAGCGTTGTTATAAGTTCAATACTCATCCTTGTCACCAATTACTTCTTAACCAAACTCATTGAACATATGTAAAAAAATATCCTACTTCGCCCGCTCATCCTGATACTTCGTCAGGCTCAGCAGCAAACGCTCCTGCTTGCATATTCTGCGAAGTTTTAACAAAGCAGGGCTGAAGGATGAAGGACAAGCTAGCTATGAAAAAAGAAAACGGTCATAAAACCAAAATTAAAGTTGTTGATTTATACAAGAAATTTGATGATCATTGGGTTTCTCGGGGAATCAATCTTGAAATTCCAGAAGGTTTAATGACTGTCATTATTGGGCGATCTGGTGAAGGTAAATCAGTATTACTCAAACAAATCATCGGGCTTATTAAGCCAACAAAAGGACATATTTTTGTTGATGGTATTGATATTACGGCAGCTACTGGCAAAGAGTTAGATGAATGCTATAAAAAATTTGGATATGTTTTTCAATTTGCAGCACTTCTCGATTCCTTGGATGTTTTTGAAAATATCGGCATCACACTTATTGAACAAGGCGTTTCTCGTGCAGAAGTTTTACCCATTGTCCAAGAAAAATTATCACTTGTGCAACTTCCTGCAGATACATTACACAAATATCCATCAGAACTGTCTGGTGGTATGAGAAAACGGGTTGGGCTCGCACGCACCTTAGTCACTCATCCTGAAATTATTTTATATGATGAACCAACAACCGGTCTTGATCCGATTACATCTCGCGTTATTCATGAACTTATGTTTGATATGCAAAAACGGCTCAAAATAACATCTGTTATTATTTCTCATGATGTAGAAACATTTAAATATGCGGATAAAGTTGCGCTGCTGCATGATGGAGAAATTAGATATTTTGGTGATGCAAAAACAATTTGGGACTGCGATAATCCATATGTGCATCAATTTATTCGTGGATTAACCAAAGGGCCGATTACGACAGAAATTGCATATTTTAAGGATAAAGAATGATAAAAAAAACAACAACTACCTCTTCTTATGCATTATTTCTTGAACAACTCAAAAAGAAAGTGCAACAAGCTCAACTTAAAGCATCTCTTGCAGTAAATAATGAACTTATTCAACTCTATTGGGATATCGGCAAATCAATTGTAGAAAAACAAGAACAAGAAGGTTGGGGAGCACAAGTCATAGAAAGACTGTGTAAAGACCTACAAAATGCTTTTCCTGGCATGCAAGGATTTTCACGAGCAAACATCTTCAATATGCGATCTTTTTATTTAGCTTATTCTACAATTGTCCAACAGGCTGTTGGACAAATTAATATGCTCCCAATCGTCAATATCCCATGGGGTCATAATATTTTGCTCATCACAAAAATTAAAGACTTTAAAGAACGTTTATGGTATGTCCAACAAACAATTCAACACGGATTAAGCAGAGCCGCCTTAGAAGATTGGATTACATCAAAAGCGTATAAAAGACATGGAAAAGCAATTACAAATTTCAAACAACAACTTCCAGAAGCACAATCCTATCTTGCCCAAGAAACACTCAAAGATCCTTATAATTTTGATTTTTTAACTTTAACAACTGGATATCGTGAACTCGAATTGGAACAAGGTTTAATTGATCATATTCAAAAATTGCTTCTAGAACTTGGTAAAGGATTTGCATTTATTGGTAGACAATATCATTTAGAAATCGCAGGAGATGATTATTATCTTGATCTTCTTTTTTATCATATCCATTTACGCTGCTATTGCGTAGTGGAACTCAAAACGACTGATTTTAAACCTGAATATACAGGTAAATTAAATTTTTATCTTTCAGCTCTTGATGATCAACTCAAGCACTCCACCGATAATCCTTCTATTGGCATCTTATTATGTAAAAGTAAAAATCAGCTGAAAGTAGAATATGCTCTACGTGACATCAACAAACCAATGGGAGTTGCTGAATACATAATAAAAACATTAGATAAATTGCCTAAAAAACTTCAAAGCAGCTTACCAACTATGGAAGATATCGAAGCTGAACTTAGGTCAGATATAAAAAAAATAAAAAGTAAAAAAACTGTTTCTGCAAAAAAAACTCGCAAAAAATAACTATTTCTACAATTGTCCAACAGGCTGTGGGACAAATTAACATACTTCCAGTCGCTAATATCCTATGGAAGCAATAATATTTTCATCAGTACTTTTTCTCAAGTCACACTTTATCTTACAATTGCTAACAACTCGCAAAAATTATATTCTATTGCCAATCATTATCAACGGCCACTCACAAAGGAGTTTTCTATGAAAGCATTACAAATAATCGTTTCATTTATCGCTATAAACAATTTCTCTCTTCATTCCATGATCAGTATTCCAAAAAACAGCTGCCTTAATACCTTCAAAAAGAAAATATACAATCCGGTTTTCAAAAAAAAAGCGCTGCAATTTTGCAAAATAAATGATATAGAAAATATTGCAACTGCTGGCAATATTGTTGCCACATGCGCTACTGCAGATCCTCTTTTTTTACTGCAAACAATTCCACAATTAGTACACAGAACAGCTAGCTATTTACAAGAACAAAAAACACCTCCAATGCAATTTGATCAAGATCTCAAATATTTTTTACAGCAACCTGCTGTTATTGATTATTTAAAGACAATCAAAGAAATAGATCAGAAAATCAATTCCTTCGCAAGTTTTCATAACACAAAAATCAGTGAACATTTTAATTCTGAAATATTTCAGCTCAAAAAAAAGAAAAAAGAAGTAAGTCTGAAGCTTATTAAAGAAGTTGAACCTTTATTTCAAAGTTATAAAAATATACACATACCAACATGTATCAAAAAAGAAGCTCTTAATTTAACACTCAGTAAAAAAATAGATTCATGGAAAGATAAGGGTTTTTGTCTATCCTGCGTTAGTTTTATGCCTGGAATTGTAAGTTCAATATGTATTCCTATTTCTATATACACTGTCCCAGTTGCTTTCAGTACAGCACTAGCCTTGTGGCGTATGGCATGTATGGTGGAAAATGAAAATCAAAAACGCCAAGAAAAAATGTTTAAAGAACAAGAAAATACAATAAAAATGTTAACAATATATCAAGACTATAAAGAGTCTCAAAAAAATCAATCAACTACAACTAACGAATAAATTACATATTAAAAATACCCGCCCAAAGATTCTCTTTATGTTGATAAAGTTGCGCTGCTGCATGATGGAGAAATTAGATATTTTGGTGATGCAAAAACAATTTGGGACTGCGACAATCCATATGTGCATCAATTTATTCGTGGATTAACCAAAGGGCCGATTACGACAGAAATTGCATATTTTAAGGATAAAGAATAGAGTCCCACAAGCTGTGAGACAAATTAACACGCTGCCAATCGTCAATAGCGCATGGAGTCATAACTTCACATTACAATTGCTAACAACTCGCAAAAATTATATTTTATTGCCAATCATTATCAACGGCCACTCACAAAGGAGTTTTCTATGAAAGCAT
>DATAXH010000168.1:0-5664 GCA_036266775.1 Candidatus Babeliales bacterium
CTTTGCACCACTATTTTTTTGACCTACCGTAATGTTTAACGGATTATGCATGTATGTATGTGCTATTTTTTCAATTTTAGGTTGCATAGTTGCAGAAAACAACCATACTTTTTTGTCTTGAGGAGTAAATTTTAAAATTTCGTCAATATCTTCTTGAAAGCCCATATCAAGCATTTGATCAGCTTCATCAAGAACAACACGACTCATTTTTTCTAAATTAATAGTTTTACGCTTAATATGATCAATTAGTCGTCCTGGAGTTCCAACGATAATATTTGCACCACGTCTGATTGCTGCTACCTGAGTTCTGATATCAGCACCACCGTACACCGCAACAACATTAAAACCTGGAATATATTTGGAATAGGCTGTTAATTCTTTGGTAATTTGCAGACAAAGCTCACGGGTTGGACAAATCACAAGCCCCTGAGATTTACCGTCCATAACAGCTGAAATGAGAGGCAATCCAAACGCAGCCGTTTTACCGGTACCTGTTTGTGCCAAACCTATAAGATCACGATCTCCTTGTAAAAGGAGAGGAATCGCTTTTTCCTGAATGTCTGTTGGTTGGGTAAAACCTAATTCAGAAACCGCTTTTACTAAGCGTTCATCAACACCCAATGCTCGTATACTCATGCGTATAACACCTATAAAAAAAAGAATAAAACTTGTAACTATCACATTAAAAGCTTATTCCTAATTAATTACGGGTCACTATACCCAATCCGGAGGGGATAAAAAAAGATGAGCGCTTTATCTTGAATAAATTCGGATAAGCGCTCTAAATCTAGATATTTCTGTAATATTAAGAACAGCTTTTACTTATATACTTCTAATCTACACCTTTTTTTACAAACTGTCAAATTGACGATTCAATGGGCCTTATTCAGCATCATTTAATAAAAAACTTTCAGCAGAATCAGCATTTTCTTCCATAAATTCCATAGAAGCCTTAATTTCCTGCAATTTACCCAAAATTTCTGTGTCGAGAGCTATCGCATCCATCAATGCTGATCTATTTTTCCAAACATCATAAAGATTCATCCCAACAAAGACTTTGCTTGTAAACATTCCAGCCGCTAGAATATCTTCAATGAATGCACTCAAAATCATTGTGGGCAATGCACATCTAATATTTTTTGGTAAGTTCTTAAATGCAAAAACCCCTACACTATTCATCGTAAATATACTTATCCATGCACCTGTTAGAAATGCAGCATTTTTCCATAAAGCATCTTTTATGTTCTGATTTTCAGCTTTTAGCCCTACTTGATTCATTTGAATATTCATTTCAACAACGCCCATGAACATATCAAGATTTTGAACAACCATCGGAACATCAGCAAGATTTTGTCCAAGGGTATTTAATGCATATAAAACTTCTCTTTGTTCTTGTCCCATCGCAGATATCTTATTCACGCCAGAAAACATCAATCCTGTTAACGCCAACACATGTAATTTATTCATCAGTCATCCTTATATGAGTAAAATTTAAATAACTAGAGTATGCTTGATTTCTTTTAATTGCACAATTGTTGCTTAATCGCGTTCAACTATGCTTGTACTACTTCAGAAACACTGTTTTCAGAAGTACCATTTACCACAGGAACAATTACTGCTGGCTGACTAAAATTAGTAATAACCTCAACAAGGCTATTAATTAATTGCAACGCTGCCTCAGAAACAACATTTTTATTGTCATTTTTAGTTGCTTTTTCAGTTTCTAGAAGATTCAAAATGCGTTTATCACGATCCAAGCGTTCCAACATGCGTGCAACATAACGATAAGTTTTATCAAAATTTTGTATTGCAAGACCTGCAAATACAGCTGACAAAATACCAAGAACAACAACTCCATCCATCGCGTGTTGAGATACTACGTCACGAACCCATTGACTTGCATACGCATCTGCCTGCGCCAACTCACCTTGCTGACGACAAACATAAGCGCCATAGCCACACAACGCTGATAATGCTGATGTTAATGCTCCGCGAAGTATCGCAGCACTATGAAAACCATTTTTTTTCTGATCTAATTTATCTTCTAAAACTTTTATGTGACCGATGAGATTAGCAATATGATAATCAAAATCTTTTTGATAATCAGACAACAAATACCAATTAGGATTGTTCTTGTCTAACCAATAAATCTTTCTTCTAAAATTTTTTTCATTCGGCAAAGATTGTTGATACTGTTGATGTGCTGCATATAATTCAGTTCCAACTTTGGCCAAAGAAACTGCTAGTTGATCACCATCCTTACTAGCTATTGTAGTACCCATTAATGAGAATAATGATACAATAAGAATTTTATTTTTCATGTCTATCCCAACTCTTGTGTGTATAATATTTTTAAATCTTATTGAAATAGTAACAAATTATTACACATTAATCAAAATCAAGACGACTTCAACAAACAAGCAGCTTTTTCCGCATCAGCTTTTAATTCAGCGCTATTTTCAAGTCGGTCAACCAAATCTTGTGGCAATGATTGCGCACCAACACGAGCACCAACCAAAGCCCCTGCCATTGATGCAATCGAGTCACTATCACCGGGAGTATGAACACCAAGGTAAATAGCATCCATCACATTATCAGGAGACAATGCAAATGTGTACACCGTAGCAGCTATTGCATCATGCGCTGCCCACCCAAGGAATGTATTAAAAACCTTGTTATTAAATTGTTCAAAATCACGACCTTTATACGTTTTTGCTTGTTGTGCATATGTATAAGCTGTTTGCATTTTTTGAGCAGTAACTGCATCATATGCACGTGCAGCAGCTATCATTTTTTCAATAATGATGTGTGGATTTTCACCTTGCACTGCATATGCAACACCTTTTGCCATTGCAGCACACGCAGCGAGTGCTATTGGATCACCATGTGTTAACCGAGAATGTGCAACAGCCCATGCTGCTGCTTTTTCAGGATTATCTGCAAAGACTAAACCAAATGGATGCGCGCGCATAACTGAACCACAACCACCAGCTGTATGAGCTTTTACATCCCATACCCCAGAAGATATATTTTTACGCAATTGATTAACACCAGCTATGCATGCATTACCAGGCGCACGAAATTTTGCTATCCAACCTAATTCTGTATCTTGAGCATCATCAATAAAACTCGTCGCAATATGACACATTGTTTCATCGAGATCCCAATTATGTTCTCTTGCTTGAATGAGTTCTTTCATAACCAATTTTGCCATAGCAGTATCATCAGTATAAGGAGCTATTTTTATTTTTTTATTTTTCAACACAGCAGGAACATATTTCCAATCATCAACAAGAAAATCATCATATGAACGTACACCACCCGGATAACGTTGAAAAATAGCATCAGTCGATGGGATAAATTCAGTAACTCGACCTAAAGCATCTCCAATACCTCCTGCAAGCATACTTCCTGCAAAAGCATTAGAATAATCGTAAGTTTTATTATCATGAGATAAAATTTGAGTGCCTGAAATCAGAAAAGTAACAGACAAAGATAAGCTTAATGCCTTATTATGCAACACAGTATATATATTCATAAAAACCCCCATATGTTTAACTATATATAATAGTATACATCATCGGCATTTTTCCTACAAAAGGGCCCTATTTTACGCAAAAGATGAACGTTTTTATCAACCAACGATTTTCTCCAAACAGATTGCACAATAACATTGCAATGTCTATAATTAAACCAATATAAACCTCAAAAGAAAGGCTTTTTTATGAACAAAGTACTCAAGACTACAACTCTTGCTACTATTCTTCTTACAACAACTTCCCAGGTCATACCAACACCTTTTCCAAGTTGGCAAATACTTATAAGCTGGTTTTCTTATAATCCTCAACCACAAGAAAATCCTGATCAAGCTCCAGCTGGTGTAACCATAGATAATTATATTGCTCAATTTAGGTCTGATTTAAATGGACAATATTGTATTATTTCATGGGAAGAAATGAACGAAATGGAAAAAGCATTACAACAAGAATTACGCAATCTTGATATACGTGATAAAGATTTAGTCAATCAAACAATTCGAAGCGTTTTATGCAATCAAGTAAAAATAGGAACAATCCGAGATCTTAATGCACTTAAACATGAAGGATTTTATATTGCACAAAAAGAATATGAAACAATCCCTACTGCTTATGAAAACAATATGATTGCCCGATTGGGACAAATGCGTCATTTAAACGGTCAAGCAATTGCACAATATTTTGGTGAAACTCGTAAAACATCAATCAGAAATTCATTAAAAAATCGCACTTCTTATCGATAAAAATTAACTATAAACTCCAAAATGTTATACTACTAAGCAAAACAATATTATTTTCACATTTTGGAGTCATTACATGTCATATACTTATCAAATCATTTTCGCTCTTCTTTTTATTTCTAATATCTCACTGCCAAGTAACCCTACATCCAAAAAAAACAATATCTCTGAAAAATCAAAAAATGTAGAGGGACTACTCAACAGCGAAGAAGCATTAAAAAATTTGGAATCTATTAAAAAAATAAGTAATCAACGTGGAGACGTTAGCTTATCTCCACTATATGAAATTAAAATACCAACAATTCCTATTTTAAGTACCAATCCTGACGAAAAAGCTTTTATTGCAAAATTAGGTATAGACATTATAAGAGTTGGTGAAAGAGCTCTTATAACACGCCAAGACTATATCGACGAACATGGTGATATGCAATCGCGTAAGGCGATCCAAAAATATAAAAAACATTGTATTGAGTTACAACAAAAAGGTGATCTTAAGAGTCTCTTTAACGAAATAAAATTATTATACAAAATTGTCATGAAAAATGGCGACCACAATACATTTACAGATTACATATCCCTTGCAATAGCAGAACAAATCTATAGTGACCCTCTAACAATTATATTATATATCATTAAACATGCTTCTATTGAAAATGCACATGATGAATTACAAAATTTAAAAATTCAAATAATAGAACAAGCAAAACAAAAAAATATTGTCCTTATGCCTGAAATTAAAATATGGCTTATCAAACAATATGGTTTTGATGCTTTGCAAGTAGCGTATGATTGTTATAAATCGCGTAATGATTGATAATATAATTTCTATTTTACACAGCTGACTTTATCAACCGCAAATATTCTTTAGAACTTTCATACACCATTTCTGAGATAAAATGCAGAAATGGTTGCATGTTTCCTTTATTAGCTTTTTGAATTGCAGAAATATACGCCGACCTCATGATTGGTGGAATAATGGTGACAGGATATCCATTTTGTAGCAATGCTAAATTCATCAGTAATCGCGCAGTTCTTCTCCTCCTTCGCCAAGGCTTCCTCTTTCGCTAAAGCTACAAAGGACACATCGGAGGGCAGGCTATTTCCATCAATAAAGGGCCCTACCATTTAAGTAAGACCCCTTTTATAATTATCTTTCGTGCTCAATAGATTTTATTATCTATTCTACACTACTATTCTGAAGAAATTTAATATTTTCTAAAGCTCCACGAATTTCTTTATCACGATCTAAGCGTTCAAGTAAACGCTCAGCATAACGGTACACTCTATCAAATTGTTGACCGCCAAGTGCTGCTAATAATGCTGTAACTGAACTCAGTATAACAACTCCACCAATCGTATCCTGAGAACCAGCTTTCAAACTTTTCAGG